>JBKGYY010000009.1:0-25319 GCA_046545855.1 Halobacteriales archaeon
CTCGTCGCGCTTCCGTTCGCCGCCCTTCACCCCGAGTTCGCGCCGTGGCTGGTCGCCGCGGGCGTCTCCGGCGGCCTGCTGCCTGACGTTGACGTCGTACGGGGACACCGGCGGCTGCTCCACTACCCCGTGGCGCTGCCTCCCGTGGCTCTCGCCGTCGTCGCGCTCGCGCTGGCTTCGGGAGACGTCGTCGTGTCGGTCGTCGGCGTCGCCGTCTCGGCGTCGGCGCTTCACAGTCTCATGGACGTCTGCGGCGGCGGCCTCGGATTGCGGCCGTGGCGTTCCGGCGAGCGCGCGGTCTACGACCACGTCCGCGGCCGATGGCTGTCTCCCCGCCGAGGAGTCAGGTACGACGGCGCGCCCGAGGACCTCGCGCTCTCCTTCGCGCTCGCCGTTCCGGCGGTATACTACTTCGACTTCGCCCGCCTCTTCGTCTTCGGCGCGCTCGCAGTCTCGGCTGCGTACGCCGTGCTTAGGAAGCCGCTCGCCGACGAAGTCGAGTCCCTGCTTGATATCGTCGACACCGGCGGCTGGACGCCGGCGTGGGTCCGCGAGTAGTCAGTCGTCCGTCGTTATCCTCTCGTGTCTGTCGAGCAACGCCATCCGCTCCCGTAGGTCGACGCCCTTCGCGGCGAACCGACGGACTCCGACGCGGTAGACGACGCCTGCGAGAGCCATCGTACCGAGGACGACGGCGAGCGCCGACGGCGCGCTACCGTCTGTATCCCGACGTAGTTGAGGCCGACGAAGCCGCCGAGGAGGAACCAGGTGCCCGCGGCCTGCGGAACGTCTAACGCGAGGCCCGCGGCGTCGAGGAACACCGGGAGGTACTGGGCGAAGCCGAGAGCCGCGAACAGCAGGTACGCCCATATGGCGAGAACGGGACGAAGACGCTCACCATGCCCCACAGCGGACCGACGAGCCTGCTGCCGTAGACGTACACGCCGCCGGCGACGGGTATGGCGCCTCCTAGCTGGAGGAGCAGGAGGACGCCGAACGCCATGGGTACGACGGATATGAGGGCGGCGACGACTATGCTGGGTCCTGCTTCGGCGGCCGTCTGCGTCGGCACGACGAATATGCTCATGTCGAGCGCGGTGCCGACGAGCAGTGCTACGGCGCTCACCGGCTCTATCTTCTGGTTGATGAGCTTGTAGTCTTCGGCCATCGGTCTTGGTGTCGGGTGGGTGCTACTAACTGGTCGCCGTGAGCGCGGGCCGATGGATTTGTGGTGTCGGGCTTCGTGTGTCGGCTGATGGATGGCTCCACGCGTCACGCGGGCCGTGACCTCCCGGATGGGTGGGTGGTGTGGTCGGAGGACGACGGACTCGTTGTGTGTTTCAGGCCGGACGTCTTCGACGGCGACGTCTTCCCGCGGCCGTGTCTGCCGACGATCACGGTGTCGAAGGCGGACGTCGGCACCGTGGGCGGCAGGGAGGGCTGGCGTGTCCGTCTGTTCGTGGAGGCGGACGTGCCTGCGCGTGACGTCGAGGCCGTCTGTATCGACTACGGCGAAGCCGTGGACTACGCCGTCGAGGTGGCGGACGAGTTTGCGTCGGGCGGTTTGGACTTCCGCGAATGCTACGCCGACGACGACGTGCGGGCGGCGTACGTCGACAAGCTGGAGTCGTTGACTCGGGGTTGAGGCGGTCGCTCGTTCGTCCAGTGTCTCTGTCTACGTGTGGGTTTTCGTGCCGGGTAGGCTCGGCTTACCTTCAGGTCTTCGTCGTTGTTTCGGACGGTCCTGGTTTTGACACGAACTATAGTCGTAGTTAGAACTGGACGAATATAGTCAGGTGAACGCTGAAACCTTTGGTGTAGCTTAGAAAGGCTTTTATAGCTACGTGGAATTACAACGAATGCCGCACAAGGTGAACAAATGAGAAAATACAACGAACCAAGTGCAAAACTCGAAGGAACAGCAGGAGGTAGAAGCTAGATGTCGGAAGAAGTCATAGCAGAAGGAGTAAACGCGATGTGGGTGCTGACCGTGACCTTCCTGATCTTCTTCATGCACGCGGGATTCGCGATGCTGGAGGCAGGACAGGTACGGTCTAAGAACGTCGCGAACCAGCTCACCAAGAACATGCTGACGTGGTCGGTCGGAGTCGTCGTGTTCTTCCTCGTAGGCGCCGGCGTATCCGGCCTCGTCGGCGAGCTAACGGGTGGGGGCTCGTACGGCGGCCTCACCCAGTTCGGCGGAGGTAGCATGGACTGGGTTAACTGGCTGTTCGGAGCCGTCTTCGCGATGACGATGGCGACCATCGTGTCGGGAGCCGTCGCCGGCCGCGCTAAGCTACGGGCGTACGTCACGTACACGTTCCTCGTGGCCGCGGTCATCTACCCCGTGGTTACGGGGCTAACGTGGGGTGGCGGCTTCCTCGCGGAAGCAGTTGGCTTCCACGACTTCGCCGGCGGCATGATCGTCCACGGAGTCGGAGGCATAGCCGGCCTCACCGCAGCCTGGGTGCTCGGAGCCCGTCTCGACCGATACGACGCAGACGGCAAGCTCAACGTCATACCGGGTCACTCGATAACGTTCGCGACGCTCGGGACGCTGATACTCGCGTTCGGGTGGTACGGCTTCAACGTCGGTACCGCGGCCACGGTGTTCAGCGTCAGCGACGGCTCGCTAGAGCTAGGCGCGTTCTCGTACGTCGGAGGCGTGGCGATGGCTACGACTCTCGGCATGGCGATGGGCGCAGTCGGAGCCGCGACGACGACGTGGCTCCGCAGCGGAAAGGTCGACACGCTCTACGTCGCCAACGGCATGCTCGCCGGACTCGTGATGGTCACGGGCACCGCGGACGTCATAACGCCGGTGGGCGCGCTCGCGATGGGCTTGATCGCCGGACTCCAGCTGCCGCTGGTGTTCGACTTCGTGTCCCAGAGGCTCAAGATAGACGACGTCTGCGCCGTCTTCCCCGTGCACGGCACGGCGGGCGCGCTCGGAGTCGTGCTGTACCCGCTGTGGAGCGTCGACGGGGCGCCCGTCGGCGGAGGCCTTGTCGAGGGAGGCCTGCTATCGGTCGAGGCCTCGATGTTCGCGCCGCAGGTGATAGGCGTCGTCGTGATAACCGCCTGGACCGTCCTGGCTACCGCGGTCGTCTGGGGTGGCTTCAAGGTAGTGGGTCAAGCGCGCGTCGAAGAGGAGGACGAGCAAGAGGGCCTGGACCTCTCGGAGCACGGTCTGTCGGCGTACCCCGAGTTCGGTGACGACCAGCCCGCGATGACCGACGGTGGCTCGATGGAGGTGCGGCGATGAAGAAGGTGGAGGCCGTCGTCAGGCCGGACGTGCTCAACGAGGTGAAGGCGGCGCTCGCGGAGGCGGGCTATCCCTCGATGACGGTCACCGAGGTCAAGGGCCGTGGCAACCAGGAGGGCGTCACCCAGAAGTGGCGTGGCGAGGAGTACAAGATCGACCTTCTGGCGAAGACGAAGGTCGAGGTCGTCGTCCCCGAGGAGGCCGTCGACGACGTGGTGTCGGCGGTGGTCGAGGGCGCGCGAACGGGTGACATCGGCGACGGCAAGGTGTTCGTCTCGCCGGTCGACAGCGCCGTCCGCATCAGGACGGGGGAGGAGGACGGGGACGCACTCTAGCGGTTAGGCCTCGTCCGTCGGCTCTATATCGCTCCTTTCTCGTGTTCTGACGTTTCTTGGTCTGACGTCTTCCTTTCCCGGCTTAGACTCGCCTGTCTCGACCGTAAGCGATTAATGTATTGCACTACTCTGTACACCAAAGTACAACGTTGTACATAGAAGGGGCATGAAGGAATACATCGACACCGCGCTACAGGGCGAGGACCTCACCAAGACCGAAGCGAGAGACGCAGCCGACTCGATATTCGAGGACGCAACCGACGCACAGATAGGCGCACTGCTCGCCGCGCTCAGGATGAAAGGAGAGACAGCGGAGGAGATAGCCGGCTTCGCCGAAGGCATGCGCGCCGCCGCCCGCACGATAGACCCCGACGCAAGGCCGCTCGTCGACACCTGCGGCACCGGAGGAGACGACCACGACACCATCAACGTCTCGACGGCGAGCGCCGTCGTCGCCAGCGCCGCCGGAGCAGCCGTAGCCAAACACGGCAACTACAGCGTCAGCAGCAGCAGCGGCAGCGCCGACGTCCTCGAGCAACTCGACGTCACAATCGACGCCGAACCCCCCGCCGTCGAACGCTCCATCGAGGAAGTCGGCCTCGGCTTCATGCTCGCACCCGTCTTCCACCCCGCGATGAAACGCGTCATCGGCCCCCGCAAGGAGATAGGCGCGCGCACCGTGTTCAACGTCCTCGGCCCGCTCACCAACCCCGCCGGCGCCACTTCACAGGTCGTCGGCGTATACGACGAAAGCCTCGTCGGCACGCTCGCCGACGTCCTCGCTCTCATGGACGTCGAACGCGCGCTCGTCGTCCACGGCAGCGGGATGGACGAGATAGCTCTCCACGGCGAGACAGCCGTCGCAGAGGTGGACGGCACCGACGTCGAGGAGTACCGCCTGGAGCCCGAGGACCTCGGGCTCGAAAGACGCAGGGTACACGAGGTGGCTGGCGGGAGCCCCGAGGAGAACGCCGAACACCTCCGCAGGATACTCTCCGGCGAAGACGAAGGAGCACGCCGCGACATAGTGCTCGCGAACACGGCGGCGGCGGTCTACGTCTCCGGCGTAGCAGACGACCTCCGGGACGGAGTCGAAGCCGCCGAGAAAGCGATAGGAGAAGGCGACGCCACCCGGAAGCTCGAAGAACTCGCCGAGACCCAATGAGGACGAAGATCTGCGGCCTCACCACCGAACGAGAGGTACGGCAAGCCGTCGGCGCGGGAGCCGACGCAGTCGGCTTCCTCGTCAGGGTGCCGGTCGACAGCCACCGCGAGATAAGCGTCGAACGAGCCCACGAGCTAGCACGCGCGACGCCGCCCTTCGTCACCACCGTCGCCGTCACGATGCCGGCGTCACCCGAGGAAGCCGGCGCCGTAGCCGTCGACACCGGCGTCGACGCCGTACAGATACACGAAGCCGGCTTCGAAGGCGGCGAAGAGCTACGCCGGCGCGGCATCAAGCTGATAAAGAAAGCCCGGCCCGGGGAGACGCCACCCGACGAAGCCGACGCGTACGTCGTCGACACCGAGGGCGAGCGAGGCGCAGGCGGGACCGGCGAGACACACGACTGGAGCGAGACGCGCGCGTTCGTCGAACGCGTCGACCGCCCCGTCGTGCTCGCCGGCGGCCTCACTCCCGACAACGTCGCCGAAGCCGTGAGAGAGGTACGGCCGTACGCCGTCGACGTCTCTAGCGGCGTCGAACGCGACGGCTCGAAGGACGACGAGCTCGTCCGGCGTTTCGTCGAACGAGCCCGGGAGGCCGGGAGGTGAGCCGACCGCCGTGAGCGCTTACTTCGACCTCGCCCGCGACGAGTTCGAGGACGTCGCCGAACCCGGATGCGTCGTCGCCCTCCACCGCGAGCTAGACGTCGACCTCGCGCCGCTCGACGCTTACACGGCGCTCCGGGACGGCCACGCCTTCCTGCTCGAGAGCGCCGAGAAACACGTCTCCGCTTTCCGGGAGGTCGACGGCGACGGCGGCGCCGGAGACCGCGCGAGGTACAGCTTCGTGGGGTTCGAGCCCGACGCCGTCGTCGAAATAGACGGCCGGGCTGTCGACGTCGAACGCCTGAGGGACGACGCCGCAGCGACGCTCCGAAGCCGACGCACGGAGACCGCCGAGGCCGACGACGCCCTGGACGGCCTCCGGGGCGCGCTGCCGGACGTCGAACCCCGGAACTTCCGTTCGGAGGGAAGACAGGTGTTCACCGGCGGCCTCGTCGGCGTCCTCGGGTACGACGTCGTCCACGACGTCTGGCTCGACGGCGCGGGGTCGCGGTCCACGGCGCCCGACGCCGTCTACGTCGTCTCGACACGGAACCTCACGTTCGACCACGACGCCGACGCCGTCACGCTAGTCTTCACGCCCGTCGTCGACGGAGAGACCGACTCACTCGAGGTCTACGACGCGTGTGTCGAAGCCGGTAGACGCGCGGAAGACCGCCTCGAAGCTTACGACAGCCGGTCGAGCCAGCCGTTCGTCGTACACGACGAACGAGCCGGCGACCGCGACAGCTACGTCGACGCCGTCGAGACAGCGCGCGACCACGTCTACGACGGCGACGTCTACCAGGCCGTGGTCTCGCGTAAGCGCGCCTACGACGTCGAAGGCGACCCCAGGGACTACTACGAAGCGCTCCGCGACGTCAACCCCTCGCCCTACATGTACTTGCTCGAGTACGGCGACCACGCCGTCGTCGGCAGCAGCCCCGAGACGCTCGTCTCCGTACACGGCGACCGCGTCACCACGAACCCCATCGCGGGCACCTGCGGCCGGGGCGCGACGCCCGTCGAAGACAGGAGGCTGGCGGGCGAGATGCTCTCGGACGAAAAGGAGCTAGCGGAGCACGTGATGCTCGTCGACCTCGGGAGGAACGACGTCCGCCGGGTGAGTCAGCCCGGTTCGGTGGAGGTAGAGGACTTCATGAGCGTCGTCCAGTACAGCCACGTCCAGCACATCGAGTCGACGGTCGTCGGCGTTCTCGCCGAAGACGGCCGCGCGTACGACGCGTTCGACGCCACGCGCGCCGTCTTCCCCGCGGGCACGCTGTCGGGCGCGCCCAAGATACGTGCGATGGAGATAGTCGACGAACTCGAAGCCGAGCCGAGGGGGTTCTACGGCGGCGGCGTAGGCTACTACTCGTGGACCGGCGACGCCGACCTCGCGATAGCGATCAGGACGGCGGCGTTCGAACGCACGGGCGAACGCCGTTACGACATGGAGGTCCAGGCTGGCGCGGGCGTAGTCTACGACTCCCGGCCCGAACGCGAGTACAGGGAGACCGAGGACAAGATGGACGCGCTGAAGACGGCGCTCGAACTCGCGCGGGAGGGACGGTGACGGCTTACGACGACCTCACGGTGCTCGTGGTCGACAACTTCGACTCGTTCACCTGGAACCTCGTCGACTACGTCAGCGTCACAGGCGCCGAGACCGTCGTCAGGGACAACCACGTGACGCCGGACGAAGCGCTCGAAGTCGACCCCGACGCAGTCGTCGTCTCACCTGGGCCCGGTCACCCCGCTCGGGAGCGCGACGTACACATGGCGCTCGACGTCATCGACGCGCTCGACGACCGACCGGTTCTCGGGGTCTGTCTCGGACACCAGATGCTCGCGGAGCTACACGGCGGAGCCGTGGGTCACGCGCCGAAGCCCGTCCACGGAAAGTCGACGGAGGTCGAACACGACGGCGAAGGAGTCTACCGCGGTCTACCGCAGGGCTTCCCGGTAGGCCGGTACCACTCGCTGTGCGTGACAGACGTGCCCGACGACTACGTGGTGACCGCCCGGGGAGGCGGCGTCGTGATGGGGATGCGACACGAGGTGAAGCCGCTCGAAGGCGTCCAGTTCCACCCGGAGAGCGTGCTGACGGCGTACGGCCACGAAATGATAGAGAGTTTCCTAGACGGAGCGCTTTAGACCCCGGCGCCGTCGAAGACCCACCGCGTCGGCACCCGTATGCCGGCTCAGTCCCAGCTTTCGACGCGCATCTCTATCTCCGTCTTCGGAGTCAGCGTGACGGCGGACTTCACGGGCATCTCGCGCGGCGGGTGGGTCGGTGACTCGAGCGACAGCCGGACGTCACGTGACGCGAGGCCTAGTATCACCTGGCTCTCGACGAGAGAGAACGTCCTGCCGATGCACATCCTCGGGCCTCCGCCGAACGGGTAGTAGCTGTAGTCGGGTTTGTCGTCGAGGCCGCCGCGGAACCGGCTTGGGTCGTAACGCCAGGGGTCTTCCCACACCTCGGGGTCGCGGTGGGTGAGCACCTGCGGCAGGAACACGTTGGCGCCAGCAGGGACGCGGTAGCCGTCGACGACGTGGTCCTCCTTCGACTGCCGGGCGAAGACGGGGACGGGTGGGAAGATACGCATCGCCTCCTGGACGTACGGTCGCACCGGAGCGAGGTCGGCCGCCACGTCGGCGACTGCGCCGGCGTCGTCCGGCACCTCGACGTCGGCGACGGCTTCGTGCAGCGCCTCGTACCGCTCGGGTTCGTGTGCGAGCAGGTACCACGTCCAGGCGAGCGACGCCGCCGTGGTCTCGTGGCCTGCGAGCAGGAACGTTACGACCTCGTCGCGTACCTGCTGTTGGCTCATTCCTTCGCCGTCCCCCGTCTCGGCGGCGAGCAGCATGTCGAGCAGGTCGGGGTCGCCGCCGTCTCCGTCGACGCGTCTCTTCGCTTCGGCGGGGTCGCGCCCTTCGATTATCTCCCAGACGATGTCCTCGAGCGTCTCGAACGCCCGCTGGTCGCGGAGGTTCAAGGGCGTGGGCATCCAGTCCGGGACCCTGACGAGGTACTCCGTCCGGCGTTTGAACCGACGGCGCAGTCTGTCGAGCGCCCACTGCATCCGGTCGGCGCGTCCCGCCATGTCGGCGCCGAACATCGCGCGGCCTATCGCCTGGAGGGTGACGCGCTCCATCTCCGAAAGCAGGTCTATCGTCTCGCCTTCGTCGTCAGCGTCGTGCCACCGGTCGAGCATCGCCTCGGTCTCCTCGACCATCAGCCGGACGAAGCCGGAGACGCGTTCCCGTGTGAACATCGGCGATATGAGCGAGCGCTGTCGGCGCCAGAGGTCGCCTTCGCTCGTCACGAGGCCCTGGCCGAAGACGTCGGCTAGCTCGTCCTCGTATATCTCGGCCTTGGTGAAGCTGTCGTGTGCGTCGTTGAGCACGTACTGGACGTCGCGTGGCCGGCTAAGTACGTAGCCTTCGCCGCCGAAACCCGGGTGGTAGAACCGGACGGTGCGTCCGTATCGCCCGCGCAGGTACTCTAGCACTCCGACGGGGTCTTCGCGCAGCCACTCTCGGCCGAGGCCGAGGAGGTGCACGGGGTTCTTGCCGGGCCCCGGGGGTCGCGGTGCCTGGGTGGTCTCTACGTCTTCAACCATGGCGTCCACCTCGCTGGTGTCGTTCGTTTCGTCGGGCGTTCGCGGTCGTCTTTCCTGAGGGTGCTTCTTCCCGTCATAGCCTCTCCCCGGCCGGAAATCAAAGGTTCCTCGACATAAACGTTGTGTAAACACGGCGTCGACCTACATCCCCCTGTCATGAACGGAACCAGCTCCAAGAAACACCTCCCACCGGTCAAACGAGGCTACTAACACCCGGGCCCGGGGCCGCCGACGCTCCCACCCACCTCAGATGTCGTCGAACCGATAGAGCAAGACACAACACACGACGAGCACCGCCTCCACCGCCTTCGAAACCACGGCCATCGGGTTCAGGTTACCTTCCATGTAGAAAGCCTCGACGCCCCAGCCCTGGAAAGCGAACAACGCCAGGATGGTCGTGAGAGCGTACGCCGCGCCCACGAGGTAGAAAGACCGGCGCCAGAAAACCGTGAGGTAGACGCCGATGCCGAACAGGAAACCCAGACCGTTGAGCGCGAACAACACACCCATCATCTGGTTCATCTCGATGGCGACCGGAGATAGAATCAGGTGGATCGCCGCCGTCACCAAAGCCATCAATATCGCGAGATAGCCGAGTCGATGGTCCGGGAGGCTAACTTTCGAACTACCGTCGTCTGAGGTTCCCGTCTCCATGCAATCCCCTTTTGATCTCGCTTTATATAATATGACACGTTGGTTATCATTTCGTCAGAAGCACGGACGGTGTGGGATTAAGGTTAAGTCACGCGTGTCCGTCGACCTAGCGGTATGCCCAAGGTCAGCGAGATATCCAGGAAACAGGACGAAGTAGTCACCGCGCGTCCCGACGAACCCATAGTATCCGTCGCGAAGACGATGAAGGAGTCGAACGTCGGGAGCGTCGTCGTGGTCGACGACGGCGAACCCGTCGGCATCGTCACCGACCGCGACCTCGCGGTCCGCGTGATAGCAGAGGAACGCGACCGCGACGTCACGGCCGAGGACGTCATGACGCCGGAGCTACACACCGTCGACGTCGACGAAGAGATAAGCGAAGTCATACGCGAGCTAGGCGACGGAGGCGTCCGACGCATCCCCATAGTCGAAGACGGCAAGATAGCCGGCATAATCACGCTCGACGACATAGTCGTCCTGCTGTCCGTCGAGCTAAACGGCATATCCGGCGAGCTAGGGAGCGTCACCGAGGTCATCCGGTCTCACAGCCCGCCTTACTGAGCCACGTCTACCGCACGGTATATTAATCCACGTCGCACACTCGAACTTATGTCGGACAAGATAAGGAGCCACGAGGTCACCGAGGGCGTCGAACGCGCCCCCCATCGAGCGATGTTCCGCGCGATGGGATACACCGACGAAGACCTCGAGTCACCGATGGTCGCCATCGCCAACCCGGCGGCCGACGTAACGCCGTGCAACGTCCACCTCGACGACGTAGCCGACGCCGCGCGAGAGGGCGTCGAGGACGCCGACGGCATGCCGATAGAGTTCGGGACGATAACGATAAGCGACGCCATCTCGATGGGCACCGAGGGCATGAAGGCCTCGTTGATATCGCGCGAGGTCATCGCCGACAGCGTCGAACTCGTCGCGTTCGGCGAACGCGTCGACGGCCTCGTCACCATCGGAGGCTGCGACAAGAACATGCCGGGCATGATGATGGCGTCGATACGCACCGACCTCCCGAGCGTATTCCTCTACGGAGGCTCGATAAAGCCCGGGAGCTTCCAGGGCGACGAGGTCACGATACAGAACGTCTTCGAATGCGTCGGCAGCGTCGCCACCGGAGACGCCACCGAGGAAGAGCTAGACGAACTCGAACGCAGCGCGTGTCCCGGCCCCGGAAGCTGCGGCGGCATGTTCACCGCGAACACGATGTCGTCGATAAGCGAAGCACTGGGGTTCGCGCCGCTCGGCAGCGCGTCTCCGCCCGCCGAAGAACCCGAGCGGTACGACGAAGCCAGGCGCGCCGGCACGCTCGCCGTCGAAGCCGTGCGCGAACGCAGGAGGCCGTCCGACTACCTGTCGAAGCAGTCGTTCGAGAACGCCATCGCGCTACAGGTAGCCATAGGCGGCTCGACGAACGCCGTCCTCCACCTGCTGGCGATGGCCGCCGAAGCCGACGTCGCGCTCGACATAGAGGAGTTCGACGAAGTCAGCCGCCGGACGCCGAAGATAGCCGACCTCCAGCCCGGCGGCACGCGCGTGATGAACGACCTCGACCGCGTCGGAGGCGTGCCCGTCGTACTGCGCGAGCTACTCGAAAACGACCTACTCGACGGCTCGGCGGAGACCGTCACCGGGAGGACGCTCGCGGAGGAGATAGACCGCGTCGACCCACCGCGTATCGCGGACCTCGACGCCGACTTCCTGTACACCGTCGACGAACCCAAGAACGAACAAGGCGCCATCCGGATACTCAAGGGCAACCTGTCGCCTGGCGGCGCCGTCCTCAAGATAACCGCGGGCGACGGCTACCACCACGAGGGACCCGCCCGGGTGTTCGAGGACGAGGAGGACGCGATGGACTACGTCCAGACGGGCGACGTCGACTCCGGCGACGTCATCGTCATACGTAACGAAGGCCCGCGCGGCGGACCCGGCATGCGCGAGATGCTCGGCGTCACGTCGGCCGTCGCGGGACAGGGCCACAGCGAGGACGTCGCGCTCATCACCGACGGCAGGTTCTCGGGCGCGACACGCGGCCTCTCGATAGGACACGTCGCACCCGAAGCCTACGTCGGCGGCCCCATCGGCTTGCTTGAAGACGGCGACACCGTCACCGTGGACGTCGAGAGCCGCGAGCTAAGCGTCGACCTGAGCGACGACGAGCTAGAGCGGCGGCGCGAGGAGTGGGAGCGGCCGGAACCCGCGTACACCGGCGGGGTGCTCGCGAAGTACGGCGCGGCGTTCGCAGGCGCGGACGAAGGCGCCGTCACCAACCCCGGTGCGAAACAGGACTAACGTTCCGTAGCGTCCGCCGACCTCTCGACGTCAGTTATCAGGTAGAACACCGTGAAGAACACGGCGAGGTTCAAGAGGTAGCCGAAGACGAAGCCCTTCATCGTTGGATCGCTCACGAGGCTCGTGTCCGTAACCATCTCGACGCCGAAGACGGCGACGACGAATATCACGAGCAACGCAACGCCCGTCACTATGTACGCACGGTCGTCCGACATCTCGCGAAGCATACCCGAGGATAGCGCGCCCTACACATTAACCATCCTGCGACTTCCCATAGAACGGGACAGCTACCGCTGGAGCCCACCTCTCCGAAAACGACGCCGAGGAAGCGACAGGGTCAGCAGGACCACCCGGTATACCCCCCCAGCCACTGCACTATCTCCGGCCCCCACCTCGACCGCAGCGACTCCGACAGACCGACGCCGACCACGCCGACGAAGACGACGGCCACCGCGGTCGTAGTCGCGCTGGCGCTGGTCGCCGACTGGTTTGGCGGCGCGATAGCGTCGCGTGCCGGCGGCGCCTCCATGGCGACCACCGCTGCCGCCGTCGTCGTCGGCGCCGTCGGAGGAGTCGTCGTCCAGGTGGCGGTGACGTTCGGCATCCTCGTTGCGTTCGGGCTGAACCTCCTGATCTGACCGTCGCACTGGATGGGTGTAGGATATCGGCGGCGGAAGGCGGCCCCCAACTCGTCTCCACGTTGACCTATGGGTGGAGCGAGACGACTTGTTATCGGACGAGCAGAAGTTATTTTTACGTCAGCCGTCCATTACCGGCCCATGTCCTGGTACGCGGTCGACGCCCTGGGGGATGCGTCCGACGAGACCAAGGAGTTCCTTTGGCCGTTCGACGCCCGGCAGTGGCTGAAGCTCGCAGTCATCGTGTTCTTCGCCGGAGGGGGCGGCGGCTTCGGCAGCATGATGAACAACGCGGGAAGCTGGAACCAGCCTGGCGCAGGACCGGGCATGGGCGACGGCACCGGTGCTGGATACGCGGAGTTCGAACGGGCGGTGTCGGAGGCTCTCAACGACCCCGAGGTAGTCCGGTTGATCGCCGCCGTCGCGGTCGTCTTCTTCGTCGTACTGTTGCTGTTCCAGTACCTGTCCTCGGTGTTCTCGTTCGTCTTCTACCGCGTCGTCGACGACGAGGACGTCCGCATCCGCGCGCCGTTCCGCGAGCACGCCGTCGACGGAGCCAAGTACATGGTGTTCCAGCTTCTGGTGCTCGGCGTCGTGCTCGGGGGGTTCGTCGCCGTCGCGGCGGCGTTCTTCGCCGACCCCGGCCTCGGGTTCGGACTGCTGCTCGCCGTGATACTGCTCTGGCTCCTCGTCAGCGTCGTCGCGCTGTTCGTCCACACGCTCGCGCTGCCGACGATGGTCCGGGAGGACGCGGGCTTCGTCGAGGCCCTCCACGTCACCGGCGGACGCGTCCGCGCCGAGTGGAAGCAGGCTCTGGTGTTCCTGCTCGCCAACGTCGTCGTCTCCATCGCCGCCGGCGTCGTCGTCGCCGTCGGCCTCGTGCTCTCCATAATCGCCCTGGCCATCCCGCTCGTCGTCCTCGGAGTGCTCCTGAGCCTGGTCAGCGAGACTCTCGTCCTGATACCGATGCTGCTGGGAGTCGTCGGCCTCCTCGTCGCCTGGTTCCTGTTCGCCGTCCCCGCGCAGACCTACGTCTACCGCTGGGTGCTCGACGTGCACGCCGGGTTCGCCGACCTCGACTGACGCCCGAACCTGCGTTCACGCCCCGGTCTCCGCGGGCTTCGGTGGCTCGTGCGTGCCGAACTCCGGGTGGGTCTCCTCCATCCACGCGACGACGACGGCGCCCGACAACGCCATTAACACGCCCGTGACGACGAACGCGGCTTCGACGCTCGCCATCTGCATCGTGCCTGCGATCACGATCGCGCCGACGCCGTAGCCGGCGTCCCGCCACATGCGGTAGACGCCCATGCCCGCGGCTCGCCAGCTCGGATGGCAGGCGTCGCCGGGCACCGTCATCAGGTTGGGGTAGAGCAACGCCATGCCCAAGCCCGAGGCCGCCGACGCGGCTATCCAGCCGAGGTAGCCGTCGAAAGCCAGCATCGCGAGGACGCCGCCGCCGGCGACGAACATGCCGATGACGACCGGGGGCTTCCGGCCGACTCGGTCGGCGAGCCCACCCGTCGCTATCTGCAGGAAGTACATGCCGCTGTGGACGCCGACGACGACGCCTACCTGGGCTACGTCGAGGCCGGCGCCCGCGAGGTAGATGGGGAAGGCTATCCAGACGAGCGTGTCGACGAAGTTCTCGACGTGGCCGGCTTGCGCCGCCGCGAACAGCGTGCGGTCGCCGTAGGTGGCGCGCCGGAGGACGTCCCCGAACGGAAGGTCGGCGTCGCGGTGGTCGCTGTCGCCCTCCATCCTCGCGAGGTGGACGGTCTCCTTCACGAGGAAGACGGAGGCGAGCAACGCGACGAAGACGACGACGGCCATGAAGTAGAACGGCTCCGGCCGGAGGGCTGTCTGCGCGGCGATGACCCCGGTGAGCCAGGCTCCGACGGCGACGCCGGTGTAGCCGAACGCCTCGTCGATGCCGACGGCGAGACCGCGTTGCTCGGGGCCCGCGATATCTATCTTGGCGTTGATAGCCATGCTCCAGGTGAGCGCCTGGTTCACCCCGAGTAGGACGTTGCCTGCGGCTATCCACCACCACGATGGAGCGTAGATCAGGACGAACGGCAGCGGTATAACCGTCAGCCAGCCGGCTACGAGCACGGGCTTGCGGCCGTACTCCTCCCCCCACTTGCCGGCGTATAGGTTGAGGATGGCTTTGACGAAGCCGAACGAGACGACGAACGAGCCGACGACGAGGAACGACGCGACGCCGAACACCTCCTCCCCGAGCAACGGTACGACCGTGCGTTCGCTGCCGAGCGTGAGCCCGGTGGCGAAGACGAGCGCGACGTGGAGCGCGAACTGCGGCAGGTGCTCGCGGATTCCCTGCTGGACGTCTTGAGAGGGTTTCGTCTCGGACATCTATCCCGCGGCGCAGTTGTTCGGCCCCATCTCGAGGTCCTCGAAATCCTCGTTCCCGCCCAGCGTCTCGGCTCCCGCGTTCACGCGTTTTATCCGCTCGAAGTTCGGCGGCTGCTCGGGCACGTCGTCCGACAGCGTGGCGACGAACTCGTCTCGGCTCCACCGCATCGCGGGGTTGCGGTCGACGACCTCGTTGATCCGCAGAGCCTCCGGTGGCTCGGGCGAACCCGGGTGGTGGGCGGGGAGGACGACGGGGTCTCCCGGGCGGTCTTCGAGACGATGGAGCGAGGTGTAGAGCGACGCGGCGTTGTCCTCGACGTCGACGTCCTCGATGCCGGCGTCGACGCCGAGTTCGACGCGTCCGACGCTCTCGTGGAACAGGGTGTCTCCGGTGAGCAACGCGTCGTCGCCTACGGCGTAGCACACGCTGCCCGGCGAGTGCCCGGGTGTGTGCACGACCTCTACGGAGACGTCGCCGACGTCCACGGTGTCTCCGTCCTCGACGTGTGTCGCGTCGAGGCCTAGGTCGTCGTCGGGATGGAGGTGGTATGGAGCGCCGTGCTGTTCGGCGAGGGCTGGTCCGCCGGAGACGTGGTCGGCGTGGGCGTGGCTGTCTAGGACGGCGACCACGGACGCGCCGTAAGAGTCGACGACGGCCGCGTACTCGTCGAGGTACATCGACGGGTCGAAGACCGCGGCCTCGCCGTCTGAGACGACGACGTGGGACAGGCAGCCGGTGCCGGGGCGGGCCACCTGTATCAGGTGGCCGTCGACCTCGACGTCGACCTCGGCAGACCGGTGGACGCGGCTCCAGCCCTTCATCCCGTCCTTCAGCGTCGATGCGTCGTAGCCGAGTTCGACGAGAACCTCGGTGGCGTCGCCGGCCACCTCTCCGACGCCGCAGACCGTGACGACCTCGTCTTCGGGCAGGGGTTCTAGCTTCTCGGCGGCTTCGTCGTGGTCGTGCTTGAGTTCGTCGTAGACGTCGAGGTTCTGGCTGCCTGGGATGTGCCAGGCTTCGTAGCTGTCGCGGTGCCGGACGTCGAGCACCAGCGGCGGGTCGCCTGTGTCGAGCCTTTCGGCCAGCGCCTCGGGTTCGAGTTCGTCCATCTCGTACCAGGGGTATGATGCGTGGTACGATATAAGTGGTGGCAGTTATGACCGCCACGTTCTTTGCTCGCCAGCCACAACGAACGACCATGAGCATGTACGAGGCTTCGTTCAAGGTCAGACACGAGTGCCCCTACAGGGAGCTATCCGAGCGCTACCCGGGTCTCACGGTGAAGGAATGGCCTCTCGGGGACTGCGAGGTGCTCGAGCTGACGGCCCGGGAGGCCGACATCGAGGAGCTCGCGGACGAGGTAGCCGGTATCGGCGAGGTGCTTCACAGCGTCGAAGACGGAGACTCCGTCCAGTTCGTCGCGCGTTCGTGCCGGTGCCCGCTCGACGAGTCCATCGTCCAGAGGTTCGAGAGACACGGCTGCATGTACACGCCTCCGACGGTCTACCGTCAGGGATGGGAGCGGTACTCCGTGATAGCCTTCGACGAACGAGACGTCCTGGCTCTCCTCGACGAGCTAGACTCCGACAGAGAGATAGAGGTCGTGACTAAGACCTCGCTCGACTCCGACAGGGTGCCCTTCAGCTCGCTGTTCTCCACTCACCAGCTGTTCGAAGACGTCACCGACAGACAGCTCGAGGCACTGAGGCTCGCCGTCGACGAAGGCTACTTCGAGGAACCACGCGGAGCATCCGTCGCCGAGCTCGCGGAGAAGACCTCCGTCGCCCGCGCCACCTACGAAGCCCACCTCAGGAAGGCGCAGAACAAGCTGATCGGGAACGTAGAGCAGTTCGTGAGGCTCGCCGCGCAAGAGAGAGGCGACCCCGATCTAGTCGTCGAAGCCTCCGACGAGCCACGCGTGCCACCGGCCGCCGGCGACTGACGCAGTCTAACAGTCCCGGTTCTCCATCGCCAGACGCCGACGCAACTCCACGGCCCCAGGCTCTCGATACAGGCGGCAGACAGCCCCGGTTCAGGTCTACCGTACCGCGGTCCCACGTACGAACGGCCTAACGAGCGCGGCCGAAGCCCCGGTGTCCTCGACCTCCACGAGCGACAGCCCCGGATGCCGCCGGAGCAACTCGACGGTATCGCGGTCGAGGTGGCAGTTACCCGCGCACCGCTTCCAGACGGGGTTCACGAGGCTCTGCACCGCGCCCACCGTGCCGTCCGCGTGCACGTGCTCCATGAAACGGAGCTCTCCACCCGGGCGGAGCACGCGACCGACCTCGTCGACAGCCGCCACTGGGTCAGGGACCGTGCAAAGCACTATCGAGCAGACCACCGAGTCGACCTCGCCGTCGTCGAACGGAAGCTCCCCGGCGCAGGCGTCGTGTATCTCGACGTCGACGTCGTGTCGCTCCGACTTCTCCTCCGCCCGCCTCCTCATGTGAGGGTCGGGTTCGACGGCGTGGACCGAGACGTCGAGGCCCTCGTAGTACGGGAACATCGCACCGGTGCCGCTCCCGAGGTCGACGACCGTTCCCTCGAGCCCGCTAGCCAGGTACTCCCTGTGCGTCGGCAGGACGTCCTTCTCGAGACCGCGCATCGCGGTGTCGTAGAGAGCGGCGAAAACCGGGTGTGACGGCCCTTCGGACATCTATGGACCCTAAGCCTCCGGTTTGCATAAGCCCCCGGGTTCGACGTCGATGACGGCGGCTACGACCCCGACCCCGCCGACCGCGTGCAGTTCAAACCCGCTACCGGTCAACATGCCTCCTCCCGTTTATCTATCTCGAGGTAAATCCAGAGCGCCACGAAGTAGACCACGAGGTTGACGAGGTAGCCGAGCGCGAAAGCCAGGAACGCCGTAGTGGTGAGTTCGACGCCGAAGGCGACGGCGAGCGCGAGGGCGGCGGCCAGGAACACCAGCAAAAGCACGGCTCCCGCGACACCGTAGACCGCTCCGTCGGAAAGCTCCCGCATACGTCTACCGATGCTCCTGGCCAACCTAAATCCTCGGAGGCCGAAGGACAAGCGATATGCCGTCCGACCACCCGGTTCGGGTATGTACGAGGTACCCGTCGTCCCCGGCGACGGAATCGGACCCGAGATAATCGAAGCCGGCGAGAACGTGCTCGAAGCCGCCGCCGACGCCGAGGGCTTCACCGTCGAGTGGCTGCATCAGCCTTACGGCGCCGACCACTACCTCGAGACGGGCGAGGTGCTGCCCGACACCGCGATAGAGGAACTCGGCGAGTACGAAGCCATCTACCTCGGCGCGATAGGCGACCCTCGCGTCGAACCCGGCGTGCTCGAGAAAGGCATCATCCTCCGTCTACGGTTCGAGTTCGACCAGTACGTCAACCTCCGGCCGATAAAGCTCCTCGAGGGCGTCGAGACGCCGCTCCGCGGCCGAGGGCCGGAGGACATCGACTTCACCGTCGTCCGGGAGAACACCGAGGACTTCTACGTCGGCCTCGGCGGCCGCGACGCGACGGGAGACGCCGAAGACCACCACGAGCTAGACAGGGCGCTGTACGACGCCGAGTTCGACGTCGACGTACGCCACGACGCCACCGAGCTAGCCTACCAGATGGGCGTCGTCAGCCGCGAAGGCTGCGAGCGCGTCGTGAGACACGCGTTCGAGCACGCCGTCGACAACGACCACGAGCGCGTGACAGCGGTCGACAAAGCCAACGTCCTCACCGACGTCTACGGCCTCTGGCGCGAGGTCGTCGAGGAGGTCAGCGAGGACTACCCCGGCGTGGAACACGAGTTCAACTACGTCGACGCCGCCACTATGTGGTTCGTCAAGGACCCAGGGCACTACGAGACCGTCGTGACGCCGAACACGTTCGGAGACATCGTCACCGACCTCGGCGCCATGCTCCAGGGCGGCCTCGGACTCGCGCCCGGAGGCAACGTCAACCCCGACGGCACGTCGATGTTCGAACCGCTCCACGGGAGCGCGCCCAAGTACGCCGGCATGGACCGCGCGAACCCGACGGCGACGATATGGGCTGGCTCGATGCTGCTCGACCACCTCGGCGAAGACAGGGCCGCCGACATAGTGCTCGACGCGCTCCAGGACGTCATCGCGGAAGGCGAGACGCTGACGAACGACCTCGGCGGCAGCGCGGGAACGCAGGAGTTCGGCGAAGCCGTGGCGGAACGCGTGCGAGAGATAGGGTAGTCCCGCCGTCACCAGAGAAGGCCGACTCCCGCGCTGTATCCCCATGCCTCGCCGGCGAGAGCGAGGAACGCCAGCGCGCCGCCGAGCATCGCGACATTCTTGAGGAAGTGCGTCATCTCGTTCTGTCTCTGCTCGGGGTCGTCGACGTTCCAGAAGTCGTGCATCTTCGGGGTGACGCCCACGAAGAACACGACCATCAGGAGGGCGCCGACGCCGGGGTACGCGCCGACGACGAGCGAGAGACCGCCTGCGACGAGCATGGCGCCGGAGCCTAAAACCGCGAGCTTCGGCGCAGGTACGCCTTTGGCGTCGGCGTACTCGGCCATGTTGTCGGCGTCCATGAAGTGGTTGAGGCCCGTGAACGCCAGCACACCGCCGAACAGCAGGCGACCTACGAGCAGCACCACGTCTCCGGTCAGCGTGTCTATCACCATCGGTGTTACCTCCAAGGTTCTATTCATATTACTCGGGTATAAGTTTTCTCCCGATAGGTGTGTATCGAAAGCCCGTTCGAGCGTTTGCTTCGGCGATACACTAGAGCAGGCCGTCAACAACTCCGAAGAGGTTAATTACGGGGTACGTCACAGGGTCTCATGGACCTGGCCACGTACAGAGAGATGCTGGCGGCCTACGAGGACGACTTCGAGCGCCTGGACGCCGCCATCGCGGATACGATGCACCGTCTCGGCATGCCGACTGTGCGCGTCGGAATCGCCGTCGTCTTCGTCTGGTTCGGCGCGCTCAAGATACTCGGAGTCAGCCCGGCCGGCGAACTCGTAGCCGAGACAGTCTACTGGTTCCCGCCCGAGGTCTTCGTCCCCGTGCTCGGACTCTGGGAGGTGGTCATCGGTCTCTGCCTGCTCTACCGCCCGCTTCTCCGCGTGGGTCTCCTGCTGCTGTTCCTGCAGATGCCCGGCACGTTCCTGCCGCTCGTCCTGCTTCCCGAGGTGACGTTCGAGACGTTCCCGTACGCGCTCACCGTCGAAGGCCAGTACATCATCAAGAACCTCGTGATAATCGGGGCCGCGCTCGTCGTCGGCGGCACCGTGCGCGAGTGAGGTAACGTCGACGGGCTACGGCCCCTGGGAACGGGACGCCGTCGCGTGGTAACTCGTGTCTAAACCGGGTACGACCGAAGCGCTTAAGTCGAGGAGCCGAGTTTCTGTGACTACGATGTCCCCCAACACAGACGACGAAGTCGCAGACGGTGATGACTTTGTATTCGAGTCCAGGGAAAGGGATCGTTTTTTGGGAGCATAGCGTAGACTCCGTAAGCGTATTCGACACGACGCTACGAGACGGAGAGCAGTCGCCAGGGACGTCGTTCTCCCTCGACGACAAGCTACGCATAGCCGACGCCCTCGACGACGTCGGAGTACACGTCATCGAAGCCGGCTTCCCGATAAACAGCGACGAGGAGTTCGAAGCCGTCGAAGAGATAGCCGCGCGGAGCACCAACGACGTCTGCGGTCTCGCGCGCGTCAACCAGGAGGACCTCGACGCCGCCATGGACGCCGAGGTCGACCTCGTGCACACCTTCGTGTCTTCGAGCGACATACAGATAGACAAGAGCCTCGACAGCAGCCGCGAAGAGGTGCTCGACATGACACGCGACGCCGTGAGACACGTCAAGGACCACGGCTTCGACTGCATGTTCAGCCCGATGGACGCCACCCGGACGGAGTTCGACTACCTCGTCGAGATAGTCGAGACCGCCGCGGAAGCCGGAGCCGACATCGTCAACATACCCGACACCGTCGGCGTCATCCGGCCGACCGCGATGCACCGGCTGATATCCGCGCTCAGAGACGAGGTCGACGTGCCCTACGACGTCCACACGCACGACGACTTCGGCCTCGCCGCCGCCAACGCGCTCGCCGGAATCGAGGCCGGCGCAGTCCAGTGCCAGGTGAGCGTCAACGGCATCGGCGAGCGAGCGGGCAACGCCGCGCTCGAAGAGGTCGTGATGTCGCTCGAGTCGATATACGACGTCGACACCGGGGTCGACACCACCGGCATCTACGACCTCTCGAAGACCGTCGAACGCCTGAGCGGCATACCGCTGCCGCAGAACAAGCCCGTCGTCGGCAGCAACGCCTTCAGCCACGAGAGCGGCATCCACGCCGCCGGAGTCATCGAGGACAGTTCGACGTTCGAGCCCGGTATCATGACGCCCGAGATGGTCGGACACCACCGGAGGCTCGTGATGGGCAAGCACACCGGCCGACACAGCGTGCGCGAGACGCTCGAAGAAGCCGGCTACGACCCCTCGGACGACGACGTCACCGAGATAACCCGGAGGGTGAAGTCTATGGGCGGCAAAGGCAAGCGAGTCAGCGACGACGACGTCTTCGCCATCGCGGAGAGCGTGATGTCGAGCGTTCCCGCCGCAGACAAGACCGTCGGCCTCAAGGAGGTCAACGTCTCGACGGGCAACGACCGCACGCCGATGGCGTCCGTCAAGGTCGACGTCGACGACACCGAGCGAGTCGACGCCGGCGTCGGAGTCGGACCCGTGGACGCCGCGATGAACGCAGTGCGCTCGATAATGGGCGAGGAAGTCGACGTCGAGATAACCGACTTCCACATCGACGCCATAAGCGGAGGCAGCGACGCCGTAGCCAACGTCTACGTCGGCGTCGCCAGCGACGGAGTCCAGGCGAACGCGACTTCGTCGAGCGAAGACATAACGGTGGCGAGCGTCGAAGCCCTAGTCGACGCCGTGAACCACCTCGTGAGGAAGAAGGAGACGGGGGGCGGCGAGAGAAGGCCCAGGGAGGCCAAAGGACCATGACAACAGACGAACGAGACACCACGACCGACACGGCCGCGCCGTCGCGCGGCCTACGGTACAGCTTCGAGATGGAGGACAGCGATGAGTAGGTCGGAGACCGAAGCCGACGCCGAGGAAAAGCCGGGCACGCGGAAGGGCGCCGAAGCCCTCGTGGAAGGACTGAAGCAGGAGGGCGTCGACACTATGTTCGGCATCACGGGCGGGGCCATCATGCCCGTCTACGACGTCCTCTACGACGACGAAGACGTACGACACGTGATGATGGGCCACGAGCAGGGCGCCGCGCACGCCGCCGAAGGCTACAACACCGTCACCGGCCGCCCGGGCGTCTGCATGGCGACGAGCGGCCCCGGCGCCACCAACCTCGTGACCGGCATCGCCGACGCCGACATGGACAGCCGCGCCGTCGTCGCCGTCGCCGGTCAGGTTCCGACGGACATGATAGGCAACGACGCCTTCCAGGAGACCGACACCCGGGGCGTCACGATGCCTATAACCAAGCACAACTACCTCGTGAAGAGCGAGGACGACGTCCCCGACACCGTCCAGGAGGCGTTCTACCTGACGTCGACCGGCAGGCCGTCGCCCGTCGTCATCGACCTCCCGAAGGACGTCTCGAAGTCGAAGACAGACGCCGTCCGCGGCGAACTCGACGTCGAGGGATACAGCCCGAACTACGAAGGCCACCCGCGGCAGATAGAGCGCGCCGCCGACAAGATATCCGAGGCCGAGCGCCCGCTGATATTCGCGGGCGGCGGCGTGATAATCGCCGACGCCAGCGAGGAACTACGCAGGCTCGCCGTCGACAACGACATCCCGGTGACGACGTCGCTCATGGGTCTCGGGTCGTTCCCCGAGGACCACGAGCTAGCCCTCGAGATGCTCGGTATGCACGGCACGGGCTTCGCGAACCGCGCGGTCACCGAGTGCGACCTCCTGATCGGAGTCGGCGTCCGGTTCGACGACCGCGCGACGGGCAAGATAGAGTCGTTCGCACCGCGCGCCGAGGTGATCCACGTCGACATCGACCCCAGCGAGATAAGCAAGAACGTCCACGCCAACGTCCCAATCGTCGGAGACGCCAACAACGTCCTACGTGACCTCAACGAAGCGATGGACGAGCGCTCGGCGCCCGACACCGAGGACTGGCTCGACGAGATAGACGACTGGAAGCAGCGCTACCCCAAGGAGTACGACGACGAGGGCGACGACCTCAAGCCACAGCACGTCATCGAGACGCTCGACGAACTCACGCCCGACGACGCCATCGTGACGACGGGCGTCGGCCAGCACCAGATGTGGGCCGCACAGTGGTACACGTACACGCAGCCTCGCACCTGGGTGACGAGCGGCGGCCTCGGTACGATGGGCTGCGGTCTACCGATGACCATCGGCGCCAAGCTCGGCGCACCCGACCAGGAGGTAGTCTGCATCGACGGAGACGGCTCGTTCCTCATGACCGTGCAGGAGCTCACGACCGCGGTCAACGAGGAACTCGACTTCACCCACGTCGTAATCAACAACTACTACATGGGCATGGTCCGCCAGTGGCAGGAGCTGTTCCACGACGAACGGTACGCCGAGAGCGAGCTACCGCACCTGCCGCGTTTCGACGAGATAGCCGAGGCGTTCGGCGCGTCGGGCTGGAGGCTCGAAGACCCCGACGACGTCGAAGACGTGCTGACGGAGGCGCTCGAACACGACGGACCCTCGGTCGTCGACGCCATCATAGACCCCTACGAGAACGTCTTCCCGATGGTGCCGGCGGGCAGCGGGAACGACGAGTTCATCATGGGCAAAGGCAGCCAGGGAAGCAGGATAAGCTGAGGTGACATGATATGAGCGAGACACAACGACCGGCGCGCAGGCTGCCGACGGGAATCCGCGAGCACGAGGTACCGCGAGCCGTCGCCGAAGACGAACACACGCTGTCGGTGCTCGTCGAGAACAAACCCGGCGTGCTGTCGCGCGTCGCCGGCCTGTTCACCCGGCGTAACTTCAACATCAAGTCGCTCGCAGTCGGCGAGACCGAGAACCCCGACTACAGCCGGATGACGATAGTCGTCCGCGGCGACGACCCCACGGTCGAACAGGTGATGAAACAGCTCAACACCCTCGTGCCCGTCATCAAGGTCAGCGACCTCACGGACGACGACTCCGTCGACCGCGAGCTAGCGATGGTGAAGGTCGCGGCGTCGCCCGACGACCGCAGCGAGGTGATGCAGATAGCCGAGACTTTCCGCGCCTCGATAGTCGACATGGGCCGCGACACCATAGTCGTCGAAGCAACCGGCGACACCGAAAAAGTCGAAGCCCTGTTCGACATGCTCCGGCAGTACGGCATCAAGGAGACGGTGCGCACCGGGCGTATCAGCCTCGTGCGCGGCGGGAAATCGACAGAGGATTAACGCCTCCGTAGCACTCATACTCCAACGATGGTAGAAGTCACACCTCTCTACGACGAAGACGCCGACCGAAGCTACATAGACGACAAACGCGTCGCCGTCATCGGATACGGGAGCCAGGGCCACGCGCAAGCCAGGAACCTCGCGGACAGCGGCGTCGACGTCGTCGTCGGCCTCCGGGAGGGAAGCAGCAGCCGGGACGACGCAGAGAGCCACGGCCTCGACGTAGCGACGCCGGCGGAGGCCGCCGCCGAAGCCGACGTAGTCCAGATGCTGATTCCCGACACCCTGCAGCCCGACGTCTACGAGGACTCGATAGAGCCCGGGCTGGAGGAAGGCGACGCCCTGATGTTCTCGCACGGCTTCAACATCCACTTCGACCAGATCAGGCCGCCGGAGAACGTCGACGTCCTCATGGTCGCTCCGAAGGCGCCCGGCGACCTCGTCCGCAGGAACTACGAGCGCGGCGAGGGCACGCCGGGTTTGCTCGCAGTCGAACAGGACTACTCGGGCGAGGCGCGCGACGTCGGCCTGGCGTACGCTCACGCGATAGGCTGCACGCGGAGCGGCGTCATCGAGACGACGTTCAGGGAGGAGACCGAGACCGACCTGTTCGGCGAGCAAGCCATCCTGTGCGGCGGAACGAGCGCGCTCGTGAAGGCGTCTTTCGAGACGCTCGTCGACGCGGGTTACTCGCCGGAGATGGCGTACTTCGAGTGCGCCAACGAGCTCAAGCTCATCGTCGACCTCATATACGAGGGCGGTCTCACGGCGATGCGCGACAACGTCAGCGACACCGCGGAGTACGGCGACCTGACGCGCGGCCCACGTGTGATCGACGACCACGTGCGCGACAACCTCGAGGAGGTGCTGGAGGAGGTTCAGAACGGCGAGTTCGCGCGCGAGTGGATAAACGAGAACCAGGCGAACCGACCGAGCTACAACCAGCTGAA
>JBKGYY010000010.1:0-23238 GCA_046545855.1 Halobacteriales archaeon
TCGAGATGGCGGGATACAGGTTCGAGATAACCGAGGTCGAAGGCACGCGTATATCGAGGCTCCGCGTCAGGACTGAAGACGAGTGAGGTCACCGGCGGGGAGCCAGAGTAACCACTCCGTGGTCGTGTGGCGGCCCGCCGGGTTGATCCACCTACCCGACGTAGACGGCGAGGGGCGAACTCCGTCGCTCGGGGGTCCTTTGAGCCGGCCGTCGTCGACGAAACACTGAGGGGCTTGAAGGCGGCCTCCCTCCGAGTCGGGCGGTTCAAACGCTGGTGACTCGGCCTGGTGCGCTTATCGACCCTCTTAACCGTGGCTTCCGCAGTAAATACAATCCGGGCACATCCGAAAGTTAAATGCGTTCTCTCGGAGACGTAGGTGCGTGTACATCTACAGTCCCGACGAGATAGACAGACAGAGAGCCCATCACCAGGCCCTCATCCAGGGTGCCGACGACCTCGACGCCAAGCGCGTCGGAAACCTCGGCGAACTTGCCTTCGAGCAGTTCTGCAGGGAGTATCTGCCGGTCGAGATGTGGGAGTGGAAGAACGAGGAATCGATCCGTAGGTGCAATCCCGATAGCTACACGGGCTACGACTTCGAGGTCTTCGGATACGAGATAGACGTCAAAACATCACGAGACGTCTCCGCGTTCCAGCCCGAAAAGGTGCTAGAGAACGACGCCGACGACGACATAGTGGTCATGGCCTGGCACCGCGACAGAGAAGACGCCTTGATACTTCTTGGATGGGAGCGCGTCGAGACGCTCGAGTCCAAGGCAAGGACCCAGGAGCTGTATTCGGGCGAGGAGCCGGAGAAGCTCGCGCATCTCTCGGCACGTCCGATGAACGAAATCCAGGACCTCGGGCCGAACACCGCCCACATGAACCAGAAACCCCAGAACCCCTTCCGTCCGGGTGAGAGGGTCGTCAAAGCCGAAGACGAAGACCCGTCCGTCGCGGTCGTCGTTGAGGTGCTCCCGCCTGAGAAGGAGGTCAACCTCTATGGTAACACCATGGACGGAGAAGCCGTGAGCGTAGCGTTTCCAAACATGCTCGACGACGGACCGGGGGACTGGCGCGAGATACATCCAGCCAAGCTGGCGTCGTACTGCGACGACCAGGAAATCAAGCTCTATACCTACAAACACACCAATCTGGAGTACGCCGACAGCCCGCTAGTGCCGGGTGACTACGTAATCAAGCCCGACTACGAAGACCCGGACCTAGCACGCGTAGTCGACGTCGAAACCAACCTGGGAGACGCAGAAGCCGAGATAGCCTTCATAAAACACCTCGAAGACGCTGTAGACGACCCCCGGGGGCTGGAACCCCAACGACTGGAATCGATATGCGAAGACGCAGGCGTCCGAACTTACAGCTATTCACAACGAGAGTTGAGCAGACAGCCCCAGTACTGAAGGATCCTCGAGATGCCAAACGTAGCTATCCCGCTGTCGACCCCGAAACCGAAAGGGTTCTAGGTGGCCTCAAGAGCGTATCCACCTCTCTTCAGCCATCCGACGACGGCGTACACGACGGGCGTGTCGAGTACGGCTATGGCGAGCTTAACGAGGTACTGGCCGATTATCATCTGCAGGACGACGGCGAGCGGCAGCGCCTCTCCGACGCCGAGCGCCGCGGGGACGACGGCGAAGGCGAGCGAGACGAATATCACGGTGTCGAGAAGCTGGCTCGTCAGCGTGCTACCGAGGTTCCGGAGCCAGAGCATCCGGCCTTCGGTGTACTCGCCGAGGCCGTGGAAGACGAAGACGTCCCAGTTCTGGCTGACTACGTAGGCGGCGAGGCTGGCGACGACGACGTTGGTGCTGAGGCCGAGCACGGAGGCGAAATCGGCCTGCGGCACGCCGGTCTCCGCGGCGGGCATCGTTATCGCGAGCCAGACGAGCGCGAGCATCACGAAGTTCATCAGGAAGCCGACGTTCACCATGACTACGGCGTTCCGGCGGCCGTATATCTCGGTGTAGCAGTCCGAGGCGACGAACGTAAGCGCGTAGGCGAGCACGCCGGCGGGGACGAGCACCTCGGGCGCGAGGTACGGGAGGGCGTCGGGCACTGGTAAAGCGATAACCTTCACCGCGATGACCTGCGCTGTCACGAGAGCGGTGACGAAGACGGCGGCGAGCGCTACCTTCGGCCAGTCGGACGCCGGGGGTTCGGCTCCGTGGCTCGTGTCCTGCCGGCTCCGGCTTTCACTCGTCATTTTCTAGTCTCCCGTGTCGTTCGTCTACGTCGTCGAGGACGTCGAGGGTCTTCCGTATCGACGCCCTGACGGCTTCGCTGCGGTTTACGAACTTTGCGTCTTCGCCGACGTGGCGGTCTAGGTCGTCGAGAAGCTCCCTGGGCACCTCCACGCTTATCTTGGGCATACCCGGGTATTACTGGGCTGTAACTTCAGGGTTGCGCAGCGGCTCGCAGCGAGTTAACACGGCACCCGTAGTCGGGAAAGAGGCTTTGGCTTTAACGACGGGAGACGCGGCTACACGAAGTCGATGTGGCCTTCTCTCTTGAGCTGTTCGGCGTCCTCGTCCTCGTAACGCCAGACTACGTTGGCTTTCTCGTCCTGCCAGTCCCAGGGCTCGACTATCAGGACGTCGCCCTCCTCTATCCACGTCCTGTATCGCATCTTACCCGGTATGCGTCCCATGCGGTCTTCGCCGTCCTCGCAGAGCACGCGGACGTGGTTGCCCCCGTCGTGCCGGGTCACGACCGCGAACAACTCGTCGTCGTCGGGCATGCGCAGGTCACGTCTACCTCTTTCCTCTGACATGCTCGTGCTTAGGCGAGCGCCGCTTATATGTCATGTGGAACTCACGTCGTCGCCTTGGCGGGGTCCGCCTGAAAACCCCTGAAAAACGACAAAAGCGATTTAAACTCCTGGTCCGTGGCGGCTATAGAGGAAACCGCCGCATGTCCACCCGTATCGTCTGGATGAAGGGGGACAGGGAGGGCCGCCGCGACGGAGTGTTCGACAGCCGTGGCGGCGACACGGAGCTAACCGCGCTCGAAGTCGGCGACGAAGTACCGGGCGAAGCGGACGCAGTCGTCGTCGACGCCCGGGGCCTCGGGGGCCGCGAGATACGTCGCCTCCCCCGCATTGGCACACCGGTCTTCGTCTACGGCGTTGACGACGCAGAGCAAGAAACGGAGGCCGGCGTCTGCCGCGTTCCACCGGAAGTCCCGCCCGAAAACGTGCCTGCGTACGTCAGAGGTCGGCTGGACGCCGCCGACGCGGCCCCGAAGACCGCCTCCGCCGTCAGCCGCCGAGACGACCGCGAAGCAGGTGACCCGGACGACGCCGGTCGAGAAGCAGACGACAACGGCAGGACCGACGACGCTCTCGACCTGCTCGACGAAGTCGCGGTCGGCGTCTCCGTCCACGACCCCGAGACCGGCGACTTCATCCAAGTGAACGACGCGTTCCGCCGGACTTTCGGCTTCGAGTCGACCGAGGACGTCGGCTTCGAGGAGATAGACCCCGGGCTAGAGGAGTTCAAGGCCGAGAGAGGCCGGGACCTCGTGATGAGAGCGGCAGAGTCCGGCCACGAGTCCTTCGAATGGCGCAACCGGACCGCTGACGGCGAAGTCGCCGCCGTCGAAGTCGACCTCTCTCCCGCGGATTTAGACGGCGAGAGACGCGTGATCGCCACAGTCCGCGACGTGAGCGACGAGAACCGACGCGAACGCGAGCTGACTAGACACAGGGACTTCCTCCGTCGAACCCAGGAGATAGCCGACGTAGGCGGATGGGAGGTCGACCTCGACACGATGGAGGTTAGCTGGAGCGACGAAGCCTATCGGATACACGGCGTAGACCTGGACGAAGACCTGACGCTCGACGACACCGTGAAGCTCTACCACCCTGGCGACCGCGAGCGCATACGAGAACTCGTGACACGAGCCGAGCGAACGGGAGAGGGATGGGACGTCGAGCTCCGTTTGCGCCGGGACGGCGAGACGCGCTGGCTCCGGGCGCTCGCCGAACTCCAGGAAGACGAAGACGGCCGCTACCTCAGGGGCGCGATACAGGACGTAACGGGACGTAAACGCCGCCAACGCCGGTACGAAGCCGTCTTCGACCACACGTACCAGTTCTCCGTCTTGCTGTCGCCGGACGGCCGCGTTCTCGAGGTCAACCGCGCGGCGCTCGAGTTCGTCGCCGCCGACCGCGACGACGTCGTAGGCACGCGGATATGGGAACACCCTTTCTTCCCCGAGGAAGACAGACAAGAGATCCAGCGTGCATTCGCCGACGCGACCGACGGCGAGTTCACCAGGTTCGAGGTCACGGCGGAGGGCCACGACCGAACCGCATACCTCGACGCGTCGATGCGCCCTGTCACGGACGCCGAAGGCGAAGTAAAGCTGATAGTGGGCGAGGGACGCGACATCACCCGGCGGCGAGAGCGAGAACGCGAGCTACAGCGCACGCGAGATAGACTCCACAAGATATTCGACAGCACTCCCGACGCCGTCTACGTCCACGACAGCGAGGGCCGGATAGAGCGCGTCAACCAGGAGGCTTGCGACCGACTGGGCTACGACCGCGACGAACTCCTCGGCATGAACGTCAGGGAGATAGCCGCCGACGTAGACCCCGAGTACCTGGGTAGCGCCTGGAAGGACCCGGGGCTGCAGTCGGCGTCCGTCGAGGTCGAACACAGGCGGAAGGACGGCTCGCACGTCCCCGTGCAGGTCAACCTCACGCGTCTCGGCGAAGACGAGTTCCTCGCCGTCGTACGCGACATCACCGAGATACGTGAGCGCGAGAGACAGCTTCGCGAGGAACGCGACAGGTTCGAGGAGTTCGCCTCGGTCGTAAGCCACGACCTCAGGAACCCGTTGAACGTCGCGCAGGGCCGCCTGGATCTCGCTCTCCGTACCGGCGACACCTCTCACCTCGACGACGTCTCACGGGCGCACGACAGGATGGCGGGCCTGATAGACGACGTCCTCGAGATGGCGCGACACGGCGCTGTATCCGAGATTACGGAGGTCGACCTAGCGGACGTCGCCCGGCGATGCTGGTTCAACGTCGACACCGGGGACGCGTCGCTCTCGGTAGAAGCCGACGTCTCTGTAGAGGCCGACGAGGAAGCGCTCATCCAGGCTTTCGAGAACCTCTATCGCAACGCCGTCGAGCACGGCGGCGAAGAAGTCGAGGTCACGGTCGGAGTCACGGACGACGGCTTCTACGTCGAGGACGACGGCGTCGGCCTCACGAGCGACGGCGTGTTGGAAGCAGGCTACTCGACGAGCGACGACGGCACCGGCCTCGGCCTAAGCATCGTCAAGAGGGTTGCCGACGCCCACGGCTGGGGGCTCGACACGGGGGAGTCCGACGAAGGCGGCGCGCGCTTCGAGTTCCGGACGTAGAGCCAGGTTTCGCCGTCGCCTCCGTCGAACCGGCATCCCAAGCGTTTAGGCCGGCGTCAGCGTATCCAGCCGGCATGGAACCGACCGGCGGTTCGGCCGCCCTCCGCGAAGTAGTCCACGACACCCTGACGGCGGAGTTCAGCGTGCAGACCGACGGCAGGCCGGCGACCTATCCCCTGACGCCTTTCTACGACGACGACCGCGACGCGCTGTTCGTCACCTCGGCGCCTGCGTTCGCGTCGAAGGTCGAAGTCGCACGCAGACAGCCCAGGGTTTCGCTCCTGCTGTCCGACGGAGACGGCTCGCTTCACGTCGAGGGAAAGGCGTCGGTACACGACGACGACCTCTATCACAACGCCCGTTACGTCCGACGTCTGATGGAGATGGAGCCCGACACCCACAAACGCCGTGTCTTTCGGTCGACGCAGAACAAGATGGCGAACCCCGTCGGCCGTCTGTTCCTCGACTGGTACGGCCTCAGGATACTCGTCGAGATAGATCCCGTGGAGACGAAAGCCGTCGACGTCTCCGGCGACGTCGCCGTTCCCGAGTGGGAGACGGCGGAAATCGACCCCAGCGAGGCCGCGAAACACGAGCGCGCGACGCTGTCCTACGTCGCCGACGGCGCACCGTGGACGGCTCCCGTCGAGTCGATCGACGTGGAGGGGGAGCACGCCGTCGTAGACGCCGCCGAAGTCGGCCCCCGGCGTCCCGAGGAAGGCCAGGCCTGCTGCGTCCTGTTGCACTGGCACTCGGACGACCTAACGTCTCTGGGACAGCGTCTCGTGCGCGGTAGAGTCGTCGAAGCCGGCGACGAAGTCGTCGTGAGCGTCGGAAGCACTTTCGAGATGTCGAACGAAGGAGTGCTCGACTTCCTTCGGTTCGTCTGGGAGGGCAAGAAAGCGACTCGCGAGTACTTCGGTGAGTCAGGGCTGACGGGGTGGACGTGGTAGGACGGAGGCCGGAGTTCCGCGTAGCCGTCGAGGGAGCGCGACCGTGACAGTCGTTCTGTCGGGCGTCGCCGCAGACACGACCAACGTCAGGCCGACGCCAGCGGTCGACGAAGACGGCGGCTTCGACTACGTCCCGATACCCGAGCGCTCGCGTGAAGCCACCGTCGAAACCGAGACGTACGGCTCGTGGGAGGTGCGAGACGGCGTCGCGGCCGACCACGTCGACGTCGTGCGGCCTCGGGGTGACGGCTCGCTCGTCGTGCGCGGCGAAGACGTCCGCGGCTGGCCGCTCCACCACGACCCGAACTTCGAAGCCCTGACCTACGGCGAACGCAGGCCTGCTTACACCTCGTTGCTCCGAGAGCTAGACCCCGGCGACGCCGTGGTCTTCTACACCGGGCTCCGTTCGGGCGGAAGGCGCCATCGGTACGTGATAGGTTACCTCGAGGTCGACCGCGTCGTCGACGTCGCGGCGCTCGACCGGGATGACGCCGTCGCCGCGCTCGAAAGCCGGCCGGAAAACGCTCACTCGAAGCGGTACGCCGCCACGGGCGAGGTCGACTCCGTGCTCGTTGTCGTCGACGGCGCTCGCGGGCGCTCGTTCGAGCGCGCCCGGCGTGTCAGCCGCAGGCGGAACGGAGGTCACTACTACCTCGACCGCGTGCTCGCGTCCGAGTGGGGCGCGGGAGACGACGTCTACCTCGGCGGCGTGAAGCAAGCGCATTCGTTCGACGTCGACGTCGACCGTTTTCTCGCGTCGCTCGCGGTGTAGCCGTGTCTATCCCGACAGGAACTCCGCGAGGTCCGTCGTCAGGAACTCGACGTAGTCGGCGACTCCGAGGTAGAGCGCGACGGCGAGCACGATGACGACGGGTACTCGCACGAGCCAGATCCAGGTGGGCCCGAGGGAGTCGAGGTGAACGACGCCTTGAGAGAGCTCCTCTATCGACTCCTCGGGCTTCATCCAGCCTACGAGGACTGCGAGTCCGAGTCCGCCGAGCACGAGGAGTATCTGTGCGGCGAGTATGTCGTACAGGTCGACGATGACTACGTCTACGGTCACGGGGACGCCGAGCAGGAATACGGCGCTGCCTACGGCCAATGTGGCTTTCTTGCGTTCGACGCCGTACTCGTCTATCAGGTGGCTGACGACGACTTCGAGGAGGCTGATGGCGCTCGACAGCGCTGCTATGGCGACGGTGGCGAAGAACACGAATCCGAGGACGCCGCCGAGAGGCAGTTCGCCGAAAGCACCCGCGAGGCTTATGAAAAGCGCGCCTGCGCCGGGGTCGGCGGGGTCTACGCCGGCGGCAAAGAGGATGGGGAAGACGACTAAGCCGACGGTGAACGCGATGCCGGTGTCGAGCACGAAGATCGCACCGGCGTCTTTGCCGAGGTTGCGGTCCTCGGAGACGTACGACGAGTAGGTTATCATGACGCCCATTCCGAGCGAGAGCGTGAAGAAAGCCTGGCCGGCGGCCGCAGGAAGGATGCTCGTCCACTCGGACGCCAGGAGTCCTAGGTCGGGCGAGAGGTAGTAGGCGTACGCCTCCGTGACTCCGGGGAGGGTGGCGGCGTAGGCGGCTAGACCGAGGACGAGCACGACTATCGCGGGCACCATGAACTTGACTCCGAGTTCGATGCCTCGTTTGACGCCGAGTGCCACGATGCCTACGGTGACGGCCATGAAGACGAGGTGGAGTGCGAGTGCGTCCAAGCCGCTCGCTACGCCGACGAAGTATTCTTCGGGTGCGTCGGCGTAGCTGCCGGTCAGGCTGGCTCCGGCGTACCGGAGCACCCAGCCGCCTACGACGCTGTAGTACGACAGGATGACGAAGCCTATGGCGACGAACAGCCAGCCGAGGTATCGCCAGCCTCCTCCGCCGTACTCGGCGAGCGCTCCCACGGGGCTCTGTTTGGTGTTCCTGCCGACGACGAACTCGACGAGTATGGCGGGTATGCCGACGATGAGGACGAAGAGCAGGTAGACGAGGAGGAACGCGGCGCCTCCTTCCTGTCCTACCTGGAACGGGAACCGCCATACGTTGCCGAGTCCGACGGCGCTTCCGACGGCTGCGAGCACGAAGCCCGCTCGGGTGGCCCAGGTCTCACGTTCGATGCTTTCGGACATACGAGGCAATAAATAATGTACGTAAATAAAGTTTGCGCCGACGTGCAACCAAGTCGACGCACGGCGACCCCCGCCCCACGAAGCCGGCAGGAGCGGGGCACCGGGGCCAACCTACGTCCGAAGAGTTAGGTCGGACGAACCCGATTCCAAGACCGATGATAGAGCTAGCCGTCATCGCCGTAGTCGGCACCGCTCTCGTCTACGTCGGCGGGACGAGGTTCGAAGCCGCCGCCGACTCGCTCGCCTCCCACTACGGCCTGCCGGCGGCCGTCCAGGGAGCCGTCGTCGTCGCCGTCGGCTCGAGCGCCCCCGAGCTAGCGACGGCGTTGATAGCTCCGCTACGGCACGGCGAGTTCGAGCTAGGCGTCGCCGTCATAATCGGATCCGCCGTCTTCAACATACTCGTCATACCCGCTCTCGCCGCGCTGTCGACGGACGGATGGATAGACTCCACTCCAAAGCTCGTCTACAAGGAAGCCCAGTTCTACATGCTCGCCGTATCCGTTTTCGTCCTCACGCTCTGCTTCAGCGTCATCTACTTCCCGCTCGGCGGAGGCGAGGGACTCTTGACGCGCGAGCTAGCGCTGCTGCCGCTCGCAACCTACCTGCTGTACGTCTTCATCCAGTACGAGGAGACGGTCGACGGCGACCTGGAGGTAGGCGTGGCTGACATCGACCTCGGGAGAAGCTGGCTCTACTTCTTCGGTGGCATCGCGGTCATCGGTCTCGGCGTCGAAGGCCTCGTGGTGACCGCGATAGAGCTAGGTGACATCACGGGGACGAACAGCTACCTGTGGGGGCTAACGGCCGTCGCGGCCGCGACCAGCCTGCCCGACGCAGTCGTCAGCGTCACCGCCTCGAGACGCGAGAGAGACGTCACGAGCGTCGCCAACGTCTTCGGCTCCAACGTCTTCGACCTCCTCGTCGTAGTCCCCCTCGCAGTCTTGCTCTCGGGTTCGACGGCCGTGGACTTCACGCTCGCCGTCCCGTTGCTCGGCTACCTCGTGTTCTCGACGGTGGCGTTGTTCGCGTTCATGCGCACGGGCTACGTCCTCGGCCGGCTGGAGTCGTACGGCCTCCTCGTCATCTACGCCGGCTTCCTCGGCTGGCTGTCTCTCGAGACCCTCGGCGCCGTCGACCTTCTGACCATCTAGTCGTGACACTGGGGACAAGAACTATGTTGCATGAAAGACTATGATGGAGCGATGGCAACGACCCAGAGCCTTGGTGGAGACTCGTCGGCGCCACGGGACGCAACGGAGTACCTGAGACAGAGCGACGAATCCGAACTCAACGACGTCTACAAAAACGCAAGATGCCCCGAGATAAGCGAGCTAGAAGGGAGATACCTGGGCACAGTCCTCGGCGGACGCGTCTTCCCGCTCACGCTCAAGGAAGGCGTCGGACTCCTCAACGGAGACTGGATGCCGTGGGCAGGCAAGAAGATACATCCGATAGACGAAGAGGAGTCCCGAGGCTGCAACTGGTACGAGATAGGTCCGTTCGAACGCAACGGCTTCGAGTTCGTCGGCAGACTACGTCCGTCGACCTACGGCCCCGGCCGGGCCTACGTCCTCGACTACGACCTGCCGGACAACCCAGACGTAGTCCAAGGCGTGAGAGACGAACTAAAGCAGGTCGACGACGAACTCTACCTCGGCAGGACCTACATGAGGTTCCGCGGCGAACACCGGTTCCTCTTCTACTTCGCCCTCGAACCCGAGAGGTAGTCAGTCGCGCGCCAGCAAGATCACGAGCGCCGCGGCCAGAGCGAGCACGGCGGCCGAGTTCAACGCCGTCGCGTTCACCGTCCACTCCAGAGTCTCCTGCACGTCTGCTATCGCGCCGAGCACGCCGTCGCCCTCGCCACGCGGCATAACCACGAGGCCGTAGACGCCCGCGAGGCCGGCGGCGCCCGCGAGCACCGCTGCCGCAACGTCCCTCGTCTCCATGGGAGCGAGTCGGACCCCCGCAACATATCGTCTTCGGAGGCGGCACGCGCACGTCGGACGGGCGCAGGCTATGAGACGTCCGTCTGACTGAGGTTTAAACGAGGACGTCGAATACCACGACTGGGTACGTGGGGACTCGAACCCCAGTCCTCCCGCGGAGGCTCCGTGGAGCGACGTGCCGCGCGGACTCACTGTCCACGGAGCCCGATGAGGGCGTTCTACCGGGCTGAACTACGTACCCGCTTCGGCGGTACGTCGCCTCCGTGTCACAAAACAGTAGGGGTTCCAGTTCGCGCGGACGCCGAACCCCCGTACTTAGCACTCTAACCCCAGGCTAAAGCACTCGACAGAAGTCGGACGTCCGACCGACGGGTCAGGGCCTGGAGCGCAGGACGGCGTAGTAGTTACCTTCTACGGACTCGACGTCGACGACGTCGAGAGCCGACTCCTCGAGAGCCGTCTCGAACTCGTCGCGCTCGAAGACGTGGTAGAACCGCTCGCGGTCGCCGAGCGAGACGTAGTGGTCGCCGTCACGCCGGCGTATCCCGTCTCGCTCGCCGTCGAAACACGGGTGCTCGATAGCCCAGACGGAGACGAGAGCCTCGCCGCCTGCGACGAGCACCCTGCCGACCTCGTTCAGGCTACGCCTCCGGGCGTCTCTCGACGGCAGGTGGTGGAGGCCGGCGACGTAGACGCAGACGTCGAACGCGGCGTCGACGAACGGCAGGAACTCGACGTCGGCCTGCACGAAGTCGGCCTCCCGACGGAGGGCGCGCCGGAGCATACCGCGGCTGAAGTCGACTCCGACGACCTCGTCGAAGCCATCGAGGCAGTCGACGTTGCGGCCGTTGCCGCACGCGAGGTCGAGCGCCCGGCCGCCCTCGCGCCCGAGACAGAACTCCTCGACGCGCGGCCACGCTTGCTCCCGGCTGCGCGAAAAAGTGCCGGCCTTGTCGTCGTAGGTCTCACGTAGCTCTCGCTTGACCCTGGCTCCGTCCATCGTGCCCGGAGACGGACGCCGGAGCGAAAAAACCCGCGCCCGAGGGATAGACGGAACGCGGGGCCGACCTGCCTTGGATAGACTTATGCGCGGCGTGAAACATCGAACTCGCATGGAACACCTTGAGAGAGCCGCTCCCGAGGTAGCCGACGCGATACGCGGCGAACTCGAACGCGAGCGCAGGGGCCTCGAGATGATAGCGAGCGAGAACTTCACGTCCCCCGCGGTGATGGAGGCACAGGGCAGCGTGATGACGAACAAGTACGCCGAGGGATACCCGGGCGCACGCTACTACGGCGGCTGCGAGCACATGGACGAGGTCGAGTCGCTCGCGATAGAGCGCGCCAAACAGGTCTTCGGCGTCGACCACGCCAACGTCCAGCCTCACTCGGGGACGCAGGCCAACATGGCCGTCTACTTCAGCGTGCTCGAACCCGGCGACCGAGTCCTCGGCATGGACCTCACTCACGGCGGCCACCTGTCGCACGGCCACCCCGTGAACTTCTCCGGCCGGCTGTACGACGTCGACTACTACTACGTCGACGAAGAGACCGGCAGGATAGACTACGACGGCCTCCGCGACACCGCGGAGGAACACGACCCCGACGTCGTAGTCAGCGGCGCGAGCGCCTACCCCCGGGAGATAGACTTCGAGCGCATCGGAGAGATAGCCGAATCCGTCGACGCCTACCACCTCGCGGACATCGCTCACATCGCAGGCCTCGTCGCCGCCGGCGAACACCCGTCGCCCGTCGAACACGCCGACTTCGTGACGACGACGACCCACAAGACGCTGCGCGGACCCCGGGGCGGCATGGCGATGTCGACCGACGAGCGCGCCAAGGACCTCGACACCGCCGTGTTCCCGGGTAGCCAGGGAGGGCCGCTGATGCACGTCGTCGCCGCCAAAGCCGTCTGCCTCGGCGAGGCGCTGACCGACGAGTTCGAGGAGTACCAGCGCCGTATCGTCGACGGCGCCGAAGCCCTCGCGGACGCCCTGTCGAGCGCCGGCTGGAGCCTAGTGAGCGGCGGCACCGACAACCACCTCGTGCTCGTCGACCTACGGGACGAGGACATCACGGGCAAGCAGGCGGAGGAGGCGCTCGAGGACGTCGGCATCACGGCTAACAAGAACACCGTGCCCGGCGAACAGAGGTCGCCGACGGTGACGTCCGGCCTCCGTCTCGGCACTCCGGCGCTGGCGGCGCGTGGCATGGACGCGGACGCCGTAGGACGCGTAGGCGAACTTATTGCACGGGTGCTCGACGACGTCGGAGACGACGGCGTCAGGAGCGACGTCTCCGAAGAGGTCCAGGCGCTCTGCGACGAACACCCGCTCTACCCCGAGCTGTAGACGCGTTCGCCGCCGTCTAACTCCGGTTCACCCCCGTACTTAAGGTGAACTCCGCGTATATCGAACGTGGGACATGTCCATAAGGAGCTTCCTCAGGGGTGACTCCTCCGTAGACGTCGACGCCGTCGGCCGGGCGATGGCGAGGAGGTACGACCTTGAGGAAGTCGACATAGAGCCTCTAGAAGGCGACAACTGGCTATCCGTCCCCCTCGTCGTCAACGACAGCTACTTCGTCAAGGTCGTGTCGCCGCAGAACACCGCGACCCACTCGGTGTTCACGGCGCTCCGCAACCTCGGAGCCAGGATGTGGGGCTCGGGCCCGCTGTTCGAGAGCTTCACGTCGCCGGGAGAGATGGCCGAGCACGAGATGGCCGCCGCCCGCCGGATGAGGAGAGCGGGCGTCCCCGCGCCCGAGCCTCTCGACGTCGTCGAACTCGACGACGTCGCCCTCCTGGTATTCGAGTACATAGACGACTTCGAACCGCTCTCCCAGGTCGACCTAACCGACGAACTCGTCGACCTCGTCTTCGAGAACCTCCACCGGCTCCACGACAGCGACCTCGCGCACGGCGACCTGTCGCTCGAGAACGTGCTCGTCGTCGACGGCTCTATCTACTTCATAGACGCGACCCGGCTGAGCCCCGGCGAACGCGACGACGCCGTCGCCTACGACCTCGCTTGCGCGCTCGGCGCGCTGTCGAGCCGAAGGGACGCCGACGACGTCGTCGCCGCAGCCCGGCGTCACTACTCCGACGACGAACTCGTCTCGGCGCGAGACTACCTCGTCGTCGTCCGTCTCCGACCGGGCATCGAAGACGGGTTCAGCCTCAGGGAGCTCAGGACCGCTATACAGGACGCGGTCAAGAAGTAGGCTGTCGCGGAGCCGCGGGCTCAGCCCCGTATCTCGCCGCCGAAGCCACTTAGAACGCGTTCGACGGCTTCGACGGCTCGGTCGACATCCTCCTCGAGCACCTCCAGCCGGAGTCCGTAGGAGACGTGGCCGTCGGCGACGGCGTCTCCCGAGTAGACGTCGAACACCTCGGCTCCGACGACGTCGTCGTGGCAGTCGACGGCGACCTCCTCGACGACGTCGACGTCCAGTTCCCCGGGGTAGACGACGCTGACGTCTCTCTCCACTCTCTCGAGGTTGTCCTCGCGCCACCTTCGGGTTTCCGTCTCCGACAGGAGCTCGACGTTCTCCGAACGCAGTTCGACGACGTCGGAGCCCTCCCGGAGCCTGACGACGGTGCCGTCGACGTCCACGACGGTGCCGTAGTGGACGACGTCGGAGTAGATGTGTCTGAGAGCCCTGCGTTCTCCCACCGAGCCGTGTAGCTCGTGGTACTCGCGCACGCTCGCCTCGATCAGCTTGCCCGAGCGACGGTGGGCGCTCCGGGTGTCTCCGTAGTGACGCGCGGCCTCGCGCATGAGTTCGACGAAGCCCCCGTGGTCGTCTTCCTCGACCGCCGACCGGACCTCCTCGGCGGAGTCGACCAGCGCCCGGTGGACGTCCTCGACGGGCTGGTGCATCTGGATGTCGGCGTAGAGATGGGGGTTCTGGTCGAGAATCCTGCCGACGAAGTCCAGCATTATCGAGTAGACGGGCGACATGAAACGCCGGCTGTCGCCGACGTCGAACTCCAGGTGCTCGAGCGCGCGTCCGATGGAGACGTAGGCGTAGTGCGTGAGGCCCTGTACGACCGCCATCATCCTGTCGTGTTCGTCTGCCGATGTGACCTGGACGTTGGCTCCGGCGTCCCTGAACAGGTCGACGACCTCGTCGGCTAGCTCGCCCGTGCGGACGGGGACGACTATCACGGTCTGGCCGCGCATCGACCGCACCGATGGACCGTACATCGGATGCGTTCCGAGTAGTTCGACGTCGTCGTCGGCCGCCTGCATCGCTTCGACGGGCTCGCGTTTGACGCTCGTGACGTCCATCAGCAGGCCGTCGTCCATCCGCGCGGCTACGTCGTCTATCACCTCCGGTGTGACGTCTATCGGCACGGCCACGACGACTACGTCGTAGTCGCCGGCGCGTTCGAGCGACACGGAGTCGTCGGCGTCGGGGTCGCTGACGTCGACCGACCAGCCGCGGTCGCGATAGAAGTCGACGAACCAGCCGCCCATCTCGCCGGCTCCGCCGACGACGAGCACGTCCATGCGGTGTCTACGTGCTCTCGGACTAAAGTCAAGCGGTCGAATGTACGAGGACGCTTCGCGCGGAGTTCCCACTCCCACCCGATAATCCGATACTAATAACCGGTTATGAAGCCATCTGACGCACATGAAACCCGACGAGACACCCGTCGCGCTCTCGATAGCCGGCTCCGACAGCGGAGGCGGCGCAGGCGTACAGGCCGACGTCAAAGCCATGGAGGCACACGGCGTCCTCGGCACGAGCGCGATAACCAGCCTGACGGCCCAGAACACCCGGGGCGTCACCGGGGTCCTCGACGTCGAACCCGACTTCGTCCGGAGTCAGATAGACGCCGTCGTAGAAGACCTCGCGGTCGCGTCGGCGAAGACCGGCATGCTGTCGAACGCCGACGTCGCCCGCGCGGTCGCAGACGCCGTCCGGGACCACGAGTTGACGACCGTCGTCGACCCCGTCATGGTGGCCGAGAGCGGCGACCGACTCCTCGAACCCGAGGCCGAGGAAGTCGTGCGCACCGAAGTAGTGCCGCGGGCGACGCTCGTGACACCGAACGCCCGGGAGGCCGAGGCCTTGACGGACGTCGCGGTCGACGACGCCGACTCCGCCGTCGCCGCGGGAGAACGTCTCCTCGAACTCGGCGCGGACGCCGCGCTCGTCAAAGGCGGCCACCTGACGGGAGACCGGGTCGTGGACGTGCTCGTGACATCCGACGGCGCCGTGGAACACGTCAAACCCCGCGTCGACACCCGGGACACCCACGGAACCGGCTGCACTCTCTCCGCCGCGATAGCCGCCGAGATAGCCAAGGGAGAACGTCTCGAGGACGCCGTGGCGACGGCGGAAGAGACCATACACCGCGCGATAACCTACGCCCACGACGTGGGAGGCGGCGCAGGCCCAGTCGACCACCTCGCGCCGTTACGCAACCGCGCGGGCCGCGCGTACGCGCTGGACGAAGTCCGACGCGCGATAGCCGAGTTCGAGGCCGCCGACGTGTCGCGCGTCGTACCCGAGGTCGGATTGAACTACGCCGTCGCCAGCCCGAGAGCGCTCGACGAAACCGACGTCGCCGCAGTCGAAGGAAGGCTGCGGCGGACGAACGACGGCGTCGAAGCACTCCGTCCCGCGCTCGCTGCCTCCGGCCACGTCGCACGGTTCCTGCTCGAGGTCCGACGTCACCGCGCCGTCGAAGCCGCGTGCAACGTACGGAACGACGCCGGCGTCCGCAAAGCGCTCGACGAACTCGGCCTCAAGGCCGTCGAGTTCGACCGGGAGAGCCAGCCACGCGACGTCCGGGAGGGCGAAGGAGGCACGATGGAGTGGTCGGCGAGCCAGGTCGACGACTCGGTCGACGCAGTAGTCGACGCTGGAGCCCACGGCAAGGAAGCCATGGTGCGACTCGTCGGCGACGCCGACGACGTCCGCGAGCGAGTCGTCGCACTCGCGGGCCGAGCGGACGACACCGGCGCGTGACGGACGTCTGACGTAGGCTTATACTCCTCGGACGCTCCGTCTAAACCATGCAGCGGACCGCAAGAGTAGCGACGTTCATCGACAAGGGCGGCACCGGCAAGACCACGACGGCCGCGCACATCGGAGTCGCGCTGTCACGCAGAGGCAACGACGTGCTGATGATAGACCTCGCGGGCAAGCAAGGAGACCTCAGCAAGCACTTCGGCGTCTGGGACGACGTAGAGCGCTCGATAGCCGAGGACGACGACTGGCCCAACGTCAGCACGGTGTTCCAGGACGAATGGGACATCATAGTCGAAAAGCTCGGCGACGCAGCAGTCGCCGACCTGATCGTGCCCACCGACGAAGGCCCCGACCTCGTGCCCGCTCACCCAGGGCTCGACAGCCTCGACGCCGAACTCGGCAACATCGACAACCCCGACGAACGGTACAGCAGGCTCGCGGAGTTCCTCGACAGCTACGTCGAACCCATGGGATACGACGTCGTGCTCGTCGACCTCCCTGGAGTCACCAACAACGTCACGTACAACGGCCTCTGGGCCACCCGGAGCGTCATCGCGCCCGCCGAGATGGGTGTGTTCGAAGCCAGCCAGCTAGAGGCGCTCGAGAACGACCTCGACCGCATGGAGTCTAACTTCGGCGTCACCGTCGACCTCGAACTCGTCGTGCCGAACAAGGTCGACCGACGCACGAAGCTCGCGGACGAGTACCTCGACGAGTACGCGCAGGCCTACCCCGAGTCCGTCGGCGAACCCGTGCCCGTCAGCCAGGACATACGTAACGCCGCGAACGCCGGACACACGGTCTTCGAGTTCGAGGAGCCGTCGACGACCGCCAGACGCGCACGCGAGTCCTTCGAAGCCAACGCCGCCAAGCTCGAAGCCAGTCTCTCGAGGCCTTCGAGAAACACGGTGGAGGCCTACTCGGATGACTGAGCTCGACCAGGAGGAGCTCGAACTCCTCAAGAAGAAGACGACGAAGGACGACCGCTTGGCCGAGGAGACCTCCGAGGACGAAGACGAGGACGACGTCGACTACACACCGATAGACGAGGTCGTGCTCCGGAAGAACGCCGACAAGGACATAGACGCCCTCAAACGCGAGACGTCGCGCGGCGAGCGCGTAGAGGAGGACGACGAGGAACAGGCCGTCGAGCTAAGGCCGCACGAGGAGTTCGAGTTCGACTTCGGCGACGAAGCCGTCGACGACCCCTACTGCGGCAACTGCGCCGCAATAGAGTTCGAGAAACACCGCGGCCAGCCGCGGCCCCGGTGCGCCGAGAACGACTGCCCCACGTCGCTAAAACCCGGCCACGTCTGCGGAGACTACGTGCCGCAGGGACTCGACTGACCGCCGTCTTCCGGGAGCCGCGTCCCGAGCCGTTTATTGAACCCCGAGACCCACCTCGGGTATGACCGCGAACGTCGTCGAGACGGAGCACCTCGTCCTGAAGCTCGAAGCCGAGGGCGTCGACGCGACGTGGAGGGACCACGACTTCACGATGTCGCGCGAAGTCGTCGAGAGAGCCGCGGGCAAGCCCTACGGCGACGTCACGCTCGGCGAGCTAGCGAGGATGATAGACCGCGAAGCCGAGCCACCCGGAGCACACCGCAGGATAGGTGACCTCGTCTGATGATGCGGGCGACGTTCCTCGGCACCGGGGGCTCGATACCCCAGGCGGGCCGCAACCCCAGCGGAGTCGCGCTGGAGATGGAGGGAGACCTCCTGCTGTTCGACTGCGGGGAAGGCAGCCAGCGTCAGATGATGAAGTACAAGACGGGCTTCGAAGCCGACCAGATATACGTAAGCCACGTCCACGGCGACCACGTGCTCGGCCTCCCGGGGCTGTCGCAGACGTGGACGTTCCAGGGACGCGAGAAGGACGTCTCCGTCTTCTGTCCCGAGGGCACCTCCCGCGTGATACGCGACTGCTTCGAGCTAGCCGGCCACAGACCGCCCTACGAAGTACGTGTGAACGAGGTGGAGCCAGGCGACGTCGTCCGCGCCGACGGATACGACGTCCGGGCGTTCGAGACCCGTCACGGCGCGATAGAGAGCGTCGGTTACGCCGTCGTCGAACACCAGCGTAAAGGCGAGTTCGACCGCGAGCGCGCCGAGAGCCTGGGGGTGCCCCGTCATCTGTTCTCCAGGCTGCACGAGGGCGAGGACGTCGAACTCGAAGACGGCACCGTCGTCCGCTCCGAACAGGTCGTCGGGGAACCGCGCCCCGGACGGAAGTTCGTCTACACGGGCGACACTAGACCGTCGGAAGCCGTCGTCGAGGCGTCGCGCGACGCCTGCTTGCTCGTGCACGATGGCACCTTCGGTGACGACCACGCCGAACGCGCCGTCGAGACAAACCACTCTACGGCTCGTGACGCCGCCGAGACGGCGCGCGAGGCCGACGTCGAACTCCTCGCTTTGACGCACGTAAGCTCACGTTACTCGGCTTCCGCCGACGAACTCGAGAGCCAGGCGCGCGAGGCACACGACAGGTCGTTCGTAGCCGAAGACGGCGACCGAGTCGTGATAGAGTACCCCGACAAAGACAGGCAGACGCGCGTCGTCGACACCGATTGACCGGCGCCACCTCGGTCGCCGACGGCGCCCGACCGTGTGCCCGCTACATCTCCTCTACGTCGTACGCCACGCTCATCACGTACTCGCCGGAAGCGACCATCGGGAGCCGCCGGGTACGCCAGACGACGCAGTCGCGGTCGGCGTCCTTGGAGCTCTTCACGTCCCCGAAGACGTCTGTCACGTCGTACAGACGCTCGCCCTCCTCTACCTCGTCGTACAGGTCGGCCTCGAGGTCCAGGAGTCCGCCGGAGTCGGAGTAGAGGCTCTCGAATCCCCGTGCTCGGTACTGGTTCGCCGGCAGTCGGGGCTCGCCCTCCAGCATGTCGTACTCCCTCATGACGTTGAAGACGCCCCGGACTCCGCGTTCGACGGACGAAGGATCCCACCCGACCGAGCCACCTAGCTCGGGGTCGACGAGCGGAACGCCGTCGTCTGGCGCCACCCTAGCGAGCTGTCCCTCCGGGCCCCTGCGGTCTAGCACGTACTCTGTGCCGAACGCTCGCGCGAGCCTCAGGCACTCTTCGTGTAGCTCGTGGCCGGTGCCGCACCGAACCCTGACCTCGTGTATCATCCGGCTCGTCGAACCCTGATGGAGGTCCAGACCGAGGTCGGCTCTCTCGACGGCTTCGGTGTAGACGAGGTCCGCGAGCCGTTCGCTGCTCGTTCCGTCGGGGTCGCCTGGGAAAACCCGGTTCAGCTTGGTGTCGTCGACGGGGTTCTCGTGTCTCGCCTCGAGGAACCCCGGCACGTTGAGGACGCCGACGACTAGCACGTCGCCGGATAGCTCTCGGGGCTCGATGCGCCGTACGGTCTCGCGGACGACTCCTACTCCGTTGAGTTCGTCGCCGTCGGAAGCCGCCTGGAGGTAGAGCGTCGGCCCGTCTTCGGCTCCGTTCACCGCGGCTACGGGGAGTCCGAACTCTCTGCCGGCTCTGTCTTCACCCGCCGCAAGCCAGCCAGTGTCGACTTCGCCTGGCTCGGCCGCCGCCGATCCGAACTCCAGCATCGAAGCTATATTCCCGGGCTTGCTTTTATTACTCTACCGTTAGGAAAGACGGGTTCGATTCGGCACGAGCGAGAAGTAAGTTGGTTCGCGTCCAAGGCCCCTGCGCCGGCGGCCGCCGACGCCCCTCCCCTGGCTGTGTCTACCTGGGTTCGACTCGCCAGGTCGTCGCGCTGGCGTAGCTCCACTTCTCTATCTCGAGGTCGTCGCATCTCTCGGAGAGCCTCAGCATGTTCGTGCCTATCTCCTTGGACGACATCTCGAGTTCGTCGGCCATGAACTTGCTCTTGAAGTAGACCTTGCCGGCCTCGGCTTTGTCGCGGAGGTAGTCGGCTATCTTGGTCTGCTTGTCGTTCAGCGTCGGGGCGTGGGTCTGGGCTGCTGCGGTGGACATCTCTCTTCTCTCCTCGACTTCCTCTACGCGGGGTGACTTGTTAAACACCCATCAACGTTCGAAATTATTGGACGTCGTTCAGTCCGTTCGCCACGGTTCGCATGCGTTAAAGGACCGTTCAGAACGTTCAAAACGGTTCAAGAGCGAATCTGAGCCGTTATCTCTCTAAGGCCGAACGCACGACATCTGCTAGCAAACCGTAGAAACCGTCGACGTACTTCGAGACATCGTCGACGGTCGGCCGCGCGTTACACTCCAGGAAAAGAGGTTCTTCGGCGTCGAGTACGTCGATTCCTGCGAAAGCGACGTCGAGCGCGCGCGCCGCATCTACCGCGCAGTCGACGACGTCGGCCGGCGGGTCGACCGCTACGGCCGAAGCACCCGAGTGGACGTTACGACGCCAGCCCGCCGACTCACGTCGGACGGCTCCGGCGTACTCGCCGCCCACCACCATGACGCGGTAGTCGACTGCGTCGTCCACGAACTCCTGAACGAGGTAGCTCCTGTCACCCACGAGCGACGACTCGTGCATGACGTCGAACTGTTCGACCACACCGAGGTAGGAGTCCAGGTCGTCGACGCGCACCGCGCCTCTGCCCCGGGTCGCGGAGTTGGGTTTCACGACTACGTCGCCGCCGACCGCCTCGAAGACGTCGACCGCCTCGTCACGGTCGACGGGGTTCGAAACCAGAACGGAGTCCGGGGTACGGAGTCCCGCTCGGGCGACGCGCGCGATGCACGCGGCCTTGTTACGTGAGAGCAAGACCTCCCCGGCGCCGTTAACCCATGGGACGCCGGAAAGCGCGTCCAGAACGCCGCCCTCCATCAGCCGCGAGGGGTAGACCAACCCGACGTCCGCTTCGACGGTGACGTCGGACCGCAGGTCGTACGTCCTCCCGGAGACGTCGAACTCGACACAGGCGACGTCGTGATCATCGAGACCCTCGCGAATCCTGTGGTTCGAGTCGCCGCCGTGCGTCAACAGCAGCCTCATGGTAGTCCATCGACGGCCGTCGCCATAGAACACACGGGCCGACGCCGCCGAGTCAGACGTCCGACGCCGCTTCGAGACGCGTCGAGGCCACAGAGGAGGCCATCGGCCTGCGGAGGCCGATAACCTGGCTTCGCGAAGCGACCTCGTTCGCCCGAAAACCCCGCGCCGCAAGCTATATACCCGGGCGTGCCAGAAACACGAGTTATGGGCAAGATAGAGGTCGACCTCCCCGACAGGTTGGAGATGCAGATCACCCAGCTAATCGAGGAAGGCGAGTACATAGACCAGCAGGAGGCAGTCGAGGACCTCATCTCCGTGGGCATGAAGACGTTGAGGACGAGCGGGAGACAGGAGGAAGAGGAGTTCGAGACCTACGGCGACACGATGGGCGGCGACGACGAGTACGTCTTCTGAGACAGACCGAGACAAGACTCACGGGGCCCGAACCTTTCTACTGGCTCGAACCTCTCTCCTGAGGCTCCCCCGCGGGCTTAGGCGTCGTCTCCATCCGAGAGCCAGTCTATCGAAGCCTCGACGTCCGCAACCGACCTCTCCGGCGCGTAGACCCCCAGGCGCCACTGTTCGTCCCTGGCCATCCGCAGCGAGTCCACGAGAGACGACTCCTCCTCCAGCCTCCGCACACGTCCGCCGACGACGACGCGAGAGCCAGACTCAACCATCTCGGTCTCCGGCGGCATGTCGACTATCACGTCACCGACGTCGACTCCCGCCTCCTCAGCAACCTCGCGTTCGAGACGCCGCGGATCACGCTCGACGACGTCGGCAGCTACGACGTCGCTCGACAGCCACGCCGCCCTCTTGTACAGCCTGCGGTCAGCCAGCCGGTTGGCGAGCGCCGCCGAGCCATCGAACTCCCGGAGCGCGACCGTTAGCTCGTGGTCGTCCATACGGCGGACCTCCGACGCCGTCACGTCGCCTTCGTCGACGAGCCGGCGGGTCGCCCTCCGGAGCATCGCCTTAGATATCCGCGCGACGTGGTGACTGTACACCGTCGGATGCATCAGAGCGCGCGCGAGCAACAGCGCCTCCGCAGTCTGGACGTTTCCTTCACCGAGCACGAGTTCGTCGTCGACGAAGTCCAGTTCCAGCACGAGTCTCTGGCTGTCGATGGTGCCGTAGGGAACCCCCGTGTGGTAGGCGTCGCGCACGAGGTAGTCCATGCGGTCGACGTCGAGAACGCCCGAGACAAGCTGGCCCAGACGACCCTCTCCCTCTATCAAGCCCCCGACAGAGGCGACGTCGAGGCCGTGGCGGTCGAGCGCTCGGCCCACCTCGCCGTCGAGCAGGCCGTCGACGTCGTCGTGCCACAGCCCCGTGTACTCGGCGACGACGTCCTCGACGTTGTGCGAGTACGGAGTGTGACCGACGTCGTGGAGCAAGGCCGCCGCACGGACGCCGTCGGCGTCGTCGCCCTCGACACCGAGGTTGTCGAGCGCGGCGTCCGCGAGGTGGTGGACGCCGAGCGAGTGCTCGAACCGCGTGTGGTTCGCCGAAGGGTAGACGAGGTACGCCGTACCTAGCTGTCGAATCCGACGGAGACGTTGCATCTCCGGCGTGTCCAGCAGGTCGACGGCTAGCTCGTCGAGGTGGATGTGGTCGTGTACAGCGTCCTTTATCGTCTTGACCGACAACCCGCTAGTACCTCTTCAGGACGTTGTACCTCTGGTCGCGCATCGCCGCCGGCCTGCCGGCGTCCTCGATGACGTCGACTATGCCTTCCTCGTCCATCCTGAAGTCGGCGCCAGCCTCGGCGACGACGTTCTCCTCCATCATCGTGCTCCCCATGTCGTTGGCGCCGTAAGCCAGCGCCATCTGGCCGACACGGGGGC
>JBKGYY010000011.1:0-20325 GCA_046545855.1 Halobacteriales archaeon
CGCGGAACGCTAGCATGCCGGCGGCGAGCGCGCCCTTCATGTCCGCGGTGCCGCGGCCGTACAGTCTGCCGTCGCGCTCTCGGCAGACGGGGACGCCGTCTTCCACCTGGCTGTCGGCGGGCGGCACGACGTCGTGGTGGCCGACGAGCGCGACGTCGGGGGAGCCTCGCGTGGCCGTGACGTTGTGTGCGGCGTCTACCTCGACGTCTGCGTCGGTCTCCCGGCGGAGCCAGTCGGCGACGTATTCCGTCACGTCGGACTCGTCGTCGTGGCTCGGCGTCTCGACGAGCCTCCGGGTCAGCTCCGCGACTTCGTTCACGCTCGGGCTTGGCTCCGCCGGGGCTTCGGGTTTTCGGTGGTGTTTCCGGTGTCTCGTGGGGCCGTTGGCTTCATCGGGTTCCGTCGTGCGTCAACCTTATCTCGCTATATCTTTTCGTGGCGGTGTGTCCCGGGACGGCGCCGGCGGGGGCGTTCACCCGGTCACCGAAAGAGGTTTTGTTGTTTCTCGACTACTGACAGGCCGGATGAAGGGCTCTGACGTCCTCGACGCCGCCAACAGCACCGTAACCGACAGAGCCCCACAAGTCGTCCTGGCTTTCCTCGTCGTAACCCTGGTTCTCGCCGCCGGACTTCCCGCGCTCGAAGTAGACGACGACCTCGGCGATTTCGTCGCCGACACCGACAGCTACCGTACGCTCGAAGACGTACAGGACAGGTTCCAGCCGTCGTACGGCGGCTCCACCGAGACCTACCTCCTCCAGTCCGAGGCAGACGTGATGTCGCGCGACAGCATGACGGATATGCTAGAAGCCGTCGACGCGCTCGAGAGCGAGCCCGGAAGACGCGTCGACGGCTACACCGTCGCCGCCGCGTGGGTGGCCGACGAACTCGGCGCCGAAGCCACCACCGAGAGCCGAATCGACGCGCTCGAGACAGCTACCCCGAGCGAGGTACGCGACGCCGTCCGGAGGGCGAGCGACCACCCCGACTGGGACCTCTACGTAGGCGAGGACTACAACGAGCGAGCGGCGTCGTCGACAGCGGCGCTCGCCACCGTAAGCCACGACCTACCACACGAGATGGACGACGAAGAGGTCACGGGCACCGACACCGACATACGGGCGCTCCAGGTCGACTCCCGGTTCGCCGTCGACGCGCCGAACTCCGACGTACAGGTCTACGGCTTCGGCGTCATGGACACCGAGCTACAGCGTATCATAGAGGACTCGCTGTCGCTCGTCGTCCCCATCGTTCTCGCTCTCGTGCTCGGCTTCCTGTGGCTCGCGTACCGCTCGGCGGTAGACGTCGCGCTCGCAGCGCTGTCGCTCGCGCTAGCCATCGTCTGGACGATGGGGTTCATGGGACACGCGGGCATCGCGTTCACCCAGCTAGACGTCGCGATACTCCCGTTGATGTTAGCAGTGGGCATCGACTTCGGCATCCACGTTATAAACCGATACCGCGAGGAACGCGTTCTCGGCGCACCTCCCGAGGAGTCGATGCACGTCACGATGGAGCAGCTAGTCGTCGCGTTCGCGATAGTCACCGCGACGACCGCGATAGGCTTCCTGTCGAACCAGGCGAGCGCCATCGGACCGGTGCGCGACTTCGGCCTCGTCGCGGGCGTCGGCATCGTCTTCGTGGCGTTGATATTCGGCTTCTTCCTGCCGGCCGCGAAGCTCGCCGTCGAACGCAGGCGCGACGGCGAGGCCGCGCGACCACTCGGCTACGGAGACGACGCCCTCGGCGACGCGCTGCCCGCGCTCGGCAGCCTGACGTCCAGCGCGCCACGGCTGTTCGTCGGCGCCGCTCTCGTGCTCGCGCTGTTCGCCGGCGTCTACGCGACTGGCGTCGACACGTCGTTCGAGCCGGAGGACGACTTCCTGCCGCCCGACGAGATGCCGTACTACGTCGAACTCCTGCCCGAAGCGCTCGCGCCCGGCGACTACGTCGTCGGCAGGCAGATGGGCTTCATCGGCGACGAGTTCGAGGCCGACGTCATGACCGTTCTCGTCCACCTCGAAGGCCGGGCCGACGAAGACCACGCGCTCACGAGCGTCCGCCGTGCAGCCGACGACCCGCCCGACTCGTTCAAGACCGAGGACGGCCGCGCCGACTCACGCGACCTCGTCACCGTGATGGAGAGATACGCCGCCGACGACCCGGAGTTCGCCGCCCTGATGGAGGCGAAAGACGTCTCCGGCGACGGCGTGCCAGACAACGACGTCGACGTCGTCGTAGACGAGCTGCTGGCGAGCCCGCTCGAGGACGAAGCGCTCGGCCACGTGACCGAGAGCCGGCGCGACCTCCTGGTGGAGTACCGAGTCGACCCCGACGAACGTTACCAGGTGATAGGCGACGACGCCCGGGAGATAGCCGAAGACCACAGGCTCGACGCCTCCGTCACGGGGAACGTCGTGATCTACGCCGAGCTAGCCGACAGGGTGTTCGACTCCGCCGTGAACTCGTTCGCCACGGCGCTCGCGCTCACCGTAGTCCTCCTCGTGCTCGCTTACGGCGCCCTCGAAGGCCGGCCGGCGCTCGGACTCGTGAACACCGTGCCGATACTCGTCACCGTCGCGGCGCTCGTGGCGTCGATGCGCGCGCTCGGCATCCCGTTCAACCCGCTGACGGCTACGATACTCGCCGTCACCGTCGGCGTAGGCATCGACTACAGCGTCCACGCCACCCACCGGTTCGCCGACGAGTACGACGGAGGCGACCCAGGGCGCGCGATACGACGGACGCTCAGGGGGACGGGCGGCGCTCTCACCGGTAGCTTCCTGACGACGGCGGCGGGCACGGGCGCGCTCGTCGTCGCCGTAACGCCGTTGCTCTCGGAGTTCGGCTTGCTCATGGTGCTCAGCGTCGGATACGCATACCTGACGTCGATGGTGCTTCTGCCGCCGCTGTTCGTCGTCTACCACGAGCTCGGTTCGCGGCGTTCGATATAGCGAACGAGGGTTTACGCCTTATGCAGCCGCTTAGCCGGGGAAAGAACAGAGAAGTCGACTCAGCCGTGCAGAACGGGAGAGGAGCGCTGGACAGCCCGAGGCCAGCTAAAGCTCCTCGACGGCTTCGCGTATCTCGTCGACGTCCGGCAGCACCGACGGGTCGTCGCTCACCCAGCGGTACCGGACGACGCCGTCCGCGTCGATCACGAAGACGCTGCGTTTCGCCACGGGGCCGTAGATGCCAGCGAGGCTGTCTAGCTTGACGTCGTAGCTCTCGATGACCTCGCGCTCGAAGTCGCTGACGAGCGGGAAACCGAAGTCGTTGTCGCCCGCGAACTCCTGGAGCGAGAACGGGCCGTCGACGCTTACGCCGTAGACCGAGGCGTCGACGTCCTCGAACTCCGCGAGACTGTCCCTGAAGTCACACAGCTCTTCGCGGCAGCCGCCCGTGAACGCCGCCGGGAAGAACGCGAGCACGACGGCGCCGTCTTCGAGCGCCTCGTCGAGCGAGAAAGTCGATACCTCGTCTGCCGTGACCATCGGCGCCGTGAAATCCGGCGCGGTGTCGTCAACCTCGACCATGCCTTGACATGCACTCCGGGTGAGATGTATCTTTCCCGTCGGCTTCGACCGCAAGGCAGACTAACGCGCGGACGGACGACGACGTATGCACGACGTAGCCGTCGTCGGAGCCGGACCCGCGGGCAGCGGCCTCGCCCGCGCGCTCTCGCGCGAGGGCCACGAAGCCGTCGTCCTAGAGCGCGGCGAAGTCGGCCGGCCGCTCGCGTGCAGCGGCCACGTCAGCGACGAAGTATGGCGTCACCTCCCCGACGGCGCCCGCGACGGCCTCCTGCAGAACGAGATACGGGGCGCGCGGTTCCACGTAGACGGCCACAGCTACGAGTTCTACCGCGACGAGACGGTGAGCTACGTAGTCGACCGCGTCGAACTCGACCGAACGCTCGCGCGCGACGCCGAGCGCGCGGGCGCCGAGATACGGACGGAGACCGAGGTCCGCGACGTAGTCGAACACGGCGACCACGTCGCGCTCGACACCACGGCGGGCGACGTCAGGGCGCGATACGTCGCCGGATGCGACGGACCGCGTTCGACGGTGCGCGACGCTCTCGGGCTGCCCGGGCCGCGCGAGCGACTGCACGGCGTGCTCGGCTTCGCCGACGAACGCGACACGGGTGACTTCGTCGACGTCTACCTCGACGCACCGGACTTCTTCGGCTGGCGTATACCGCGGGGCGAAGACGTCGAGTACGGCGTCGCCTGCCGCGAGCGCCCGCGCGAGGCGTTCGACTCGCTGTTCGACGTCGAGATAGAGTCGCTGTGCGCGGGCGCGATACCCATCGGGCCGCCCGAGCGCACCGTCACGGAACGCGGCTTCCTCGTAGGAGACGCCGCCGCGCAGACGAAGCCGTTCACGGGCGGCGGCATAGTCTACGGCCTCACGGCGGCGGAGACGGCGGCGTCGGCTTTCGAGGCCGAAGACCCGGCGTGGCTCGCGGAGTACGAGCGCGACTGGCGCCGCGAGCTAGAGCGCGAGATATCGCTCGGGATGAAGATAAGGCACGCGTGGCGCGCGCCCGCGCGTGTGCAGCGTCTCGCGCTCCGGCTGTTCGAGGGAGAGATACAGGTTCACATGGACAGGCCGTCGACGCTTTTCAACCGGGCGACGGCGCGCCGGGTGCTCGCGAACGCCTTAGGCCGTCAGGGCAGTCGGTAGAGCGTCGCCGCTCCCTGTCCGAAGCCGACGCAGAGCGTCGCGAGACCGGTGTCGGCGTCCCTGCGGTTCATCTCGTGGACGAGCGTGACGGGCAGGCGGGCGCCGCTTGCGCCGAGCGGGTGGCCGATTGCGATGGCGCCGCCGTTGACGTTGAAGACGTCGTCGTCGAAGCCGAGTTCGCGCTGGCAGTAGAGCGTCTGGGAGGCGAACGCCTCGTTGAGTTCGACGAGGTCGACGTCGTCGGTCGACATGCCCTCTCGTTCGAGCAAGCCGCGGGTGGCGGGCACTGGGCCGATGCCCATCACCGTGGGGTCGACGCCGGCGACGTTGTTACCTCCTACTTCGGCGAGCACGTCGAGGCCGCGGTCGTTCGCGAACTCCTCGCTCGTGACGAGGAGGGCGGCTGCTCCGTCGCTTATCTGTGACGAGTTGCCGGGGGTGACGGTGCCGTCGGGCTTGAAGACGGTCGGTAGCTCCGCCATCTTGTCGAGCGTGGTGTCCGGACGTATGCCTTCGTCCTCGGTCACGGTGCCGTCGTCGGTTTCGATGGGCAGTATCTCGTCGTCGAACCTGCCTTCCTCGGTCGCCTCCGAGGCGCGCATCTGGCTCCTGTGTCCGTACTCGTCCTGTTGCTCGCGCGAGACGTCGTACTCCTCGGCGACCTTCTCGGCCGTCATGCCCATCTGGAGGTCGAAGACGTTGTACTCCTGGGCCATGTCGGGGTGGAGGTGCTGCTGGGCGCCTCCCATCTCGACGCGCGTCATGCTCTCGACTCCGGCGGCTATCACGCAGTCGCGCTGTCCCGCTCGTACGGCGTCGCTCGCGCTGATTATCGACTGCATCGACGACGCGCACCACCGGTTTATCGTGGTGGCGGGCACGCTCTCGCCGAGGTCGCTGAGCAACGCGACGATGCGCGCGAGGTTGTTGGCCTGTTCCTCGCGCTGCTGCGCGCACCCGAGCATGAGGTCGTCGACGTCGTCGCCTTCGAGACCGGTTTCGTCGAGTATGTGGTCGACGAGCGGTGTCACGAGGTCCTCGCTTCTAACGTCTGCGTAGACTCCGTCTTGCTTGCCCTGCGGCGTCCTGACGGCCGCCGCGACTACTGGCTGCTGCATGTGCCGTACGGTGCGCCTTCGACACATAAACCTGGTTGAAACTCGGGCTGCCGTGCGCGGAGTTCCGGTTATACGGGGCCGGGGCGCCGAAGCTGATTTAGGCGACGCGCTCCAAGCCCCGGATATGCCGGATGCGAACGCGGACGCGGTAGAATCCTCCGACGCCGACCCGGGGCCTGCGGACGACGCCGGGGCCGAGGACGACGAGGAGGGGCTCTGGGAGTACGTGGCCCGGGAGTTCAAGAAGGACTGGAAGGTCAACCTCGCGTACCTCATCTTCTTCCTGATGTTCGCGGGCTTCCTCGTGGGCTGGTGGCTGTTCGTCGTGCTCAACAGGGAGCCGCTGGGGTAGCGTGCCGCCGCCGGCGGCGCGCTCGCGCCGTCCTTGCCGCGTCCTCTACGGCGCTCCTCGCCCGATGCACTTAAGTAGCACCCGCCGCCGTCTTGCGGTACCACACTCTTAGCAAGGTTTATATAGATTGCATCTTAATGTGCTTGTACCTGCCAAGGGTGACAGACAAACATGACAGAAAAGCAGACCGGTAAGACAGACAAGAGGAAGATGGCCGGAGCGATGGCCTTCGCGTCCGTGCTCCTCGTGGTGCTCATCATCTCGGTGTTCACCGCGGGAATGGTGGGCGCGGCGCTCGGCGTCGGAATGGGCGGCTTCGTCGCCCAGTTCGGACAGGTTGAAGCAAACACGACGGCGGAGATAGTTCCGACCGTGGGACAGAACCCCGCGTGTGCTGACGCGCCCCAGGTGACCGCGGGCGTCGACGGCACGGCCGACATATGGGAGTACGTGGCGTTCCACAAGGACCTGCCGCTCCCCACTGACGGGAACTTCGGTAACGCCGAGATGGCTCGCGTTTCGATAGTCTCGGACGGTATCGACGAGGCTGACGCCATCCCCATAGATGACCTCGACATGAGCCTGTCGGCGCTCGAAGCCGAGGAGCTCATAATGGGTGAAGGTGGCCAGGGCGACGTGGAGGTCACCGAGAACGCGTACGACACGTCCGGAGGATCCGTCGACAACTCCACGGACGACGCAGCCTACGCCAACACCAGCAATCCGATAGGTGACAGAGCGGACAGCGCGGAGTTCGCCATAACCGGTAACTACATGAGCATCACCAACGGAACGGCCGCGGCACACGGCATCGAGTTCGGTCAGCTCGAACTGCCGAACGTCGACCTGATGGTGTCGATGGGTGAAGAGGACGACTTCAACAATAGCGAGGAGATCGGGCCCACGCAGCGCGTCATCCAGCCCGACGAGCGCACGTGCGAGTCACTCGCCGACGCCAGCGCACCGAGCAACTTCGAGGGCGACTACCCCGGCACGTACAACTGAAGACCCAGGTAGCCTGACGACGACCTGACGGGAAAACACGAACATCCTTTTCCCGTTCACAACACGCCCCGTAGCGACAGCTACGTCGTACCGTCCGACTTAAGCCAAGCGCGAGACAAGAGCAGCCGATGAAACGAACCGACGCCGAGGCAGCCCTCGCGACGACCGTAGCGTACACACTCGTCGTACTCGGCTTCCTCGTAGCCGTTCTGTCGTTCGCCATCGGAAACCTACCGTTCATAGGCGACGCACTGCCCGTCGAGATGACCACGCTGATCTACGCCGGAATAGGCATCGCGGCCGTGGGCGGACTGATACTCCTCGGTCAGCCGCCTGAAGACGAGAAGACGGACTGACTCGGCGGCTTTCCCGCCCGGAGATACACACCACAACCGTTTTACGATTTGTAAACCAACTAACAACAACCTACGTCGGTGTGGGACACCGCGATGCAAGACGAGCAAGACGCAGAGGGGGTAGAGCGACGGCCGCCGCCACCCAGCGAGGACCAGATGGCGGTCCCCCAGGGGGACCGGGAGCCGGAAGAACGGGCGAAGCCCGCCGGCTCCATCCAGCCACCGCCCAGACGCACCAAGCTCGAACGAAAGCGGTACGGCGGCGTCGACCGCCACAGGTTCGCCGTCACCGGCGCGCTCGCGACGGCGTTCACCGTCGTGCTCGTCGCCAGCGCGCTCACCGCCGGCACCGTACTCGGAAGCACGCTCGGTCCGGGCATCGGCGGCTTCGTAGCCGAGTTCGGCACCGTCGACGCCGACGAAGGCGTCATATACCCCGTCCTCGACGAACAGCCCGCGTGCGCCAACGCGCCGCAGCTAGAAGCCAGCCTGCGCGGCAACGTAGAGATAGACGACTACATAGCGTTCTACAAGGACCTGCCGACGCCCGACGGCTTCCCGGTCGACGTAATACGGATCAACGTCGTCGCCGACGACATACCGAACGCCGTCGACGCACAGGACCTAGACCTCCGGTTCACCGGACTCCGCGCCGAGTACGCTGCGCTAGGCGACCCCGACTCCGAGAACATGGAGCTACGGGAGTTCGGGCCGGACGTATGGGACGAGGGTAACGGTTCGACGGATCGTTTCAGTCAGGACCGCTTGTTCGGCCTCGACGACGCCGACTACGAGTTCGGAATCGGGGCCGAGGGCGACGAGGCCTTCCACATCGAGAACGGCAAGGCGACGGCACACCACCTGTCGGCCGCCAGGCTCGAAGTACCAGACGTCGACCTGTTCCTGTCGATGGGCGACGAAGGCGACTTCGAAGGCGACACCGGCGTCGTCGAGCGACCCGTCGAGCCGTCGGAACGCGACTGCGAATCCCTGGCGTCGTAGCCGTGGCGCGCCGGAGACGAGGCCGGCCCACATCTTTATATAGGTGAGATGACATTCTGAGCACGGGCACCGCATGTCCAGGGGTAGTCGGCCTCCGCCGCTAGAACGTCAGCCGCCGGAAGCACGTAGCTTCGGGTCGGCCGGACGCGTAAGCCGCCGGAAGCTACTCACCAAGAGATACGGCTCCCTGCGGACCGAGAGGTTCGTGGCGGCGTTCACGATGGCGACGGCGTTCCTCGTCGTGCTCGTAGCCATGAACGCGACTACGGGCGCGGCCGTCGGAAGCCTGCTTGGCCCGGGGGCAGGCGGCTTCGTCACCGAATTCGGGGTCGTCCAGGCCGACCAAGGCACGATATATCCCGTCCTCGACGAGCACGCGGCGTGCGAGAACGCACCCCAATTCGAGGCGAACCTCCGTGGGGAAGTCCTAATCGACGACCACCTGACGTTCCACAAGGATCTGCCGTCGCCCGACGGCTTTCCCGCTGACGTCGTGCGGCTGAGCATCGTCGCCGCCGACCTGAGCCAGCCCGTCGACTCGTCCGACCTGAGCCTGAGGTTCACGGGCTTGAGGACTGAACACGCCAACCTGGGTGATCCGGGTGCGGAGAGGTTCGAGTTCCGTGAGTTCGGGCCGGACGTCTGGGACGAGGGTAACGGTTCGAACGACCGGTTCAGTCAGGACCGTGATTTCGGTCTGGACGACGCCGACTACGAGTTAGGTATCGGTGTCGAGGGTGACGACGCCTTCCTCCTTCGGAACGGGACGGCTATAGCTCATCACACGTCGTTCTCCCGGATATCGATTCCGGATGTCGATTTGATGGTGGCGGCGGGTGACGAGGGTGAGTTCGAGGGCCCCACCGGCGTTGTGGAGCGTCCGGTTAACCCGTCTGAGCGCGACTGCCAGGCGCTAGTCGGCTGAACCCTCGTACCGCTGCCACCAAAGCTTATATATCTTAGGGCGGTAGTGTCTCCACGAGGAACGCGACGAAGTAGATGACCGAGTACGGAGAGACAGAGCGGCCTCCGCCGCCCGCTCCCGGCAAAACAAAGGGGGGACGCCGGGAGGAGCCACGGCTACGAGACACGAGGACCACGCGACGCAAGATAGAACGCAGGATATACGGCTCGGTCGACGTCCACAGGTTCGGCGCCACGATGACCGCGGCGACGGCGTTTCTCGTCGTCCTCGCCATGTCAGCGCTCACGGCGGGCACCGTCGCAGGCACGGTGTTCGGCCCCGGCATGGGCGGCTTCGTGGCCGAGTTCGGTATAGTCGACGCCAACGAAGGCACGATATATCCCGTCCTCGACGAGCATCCGGCGTGCGAGAACGCACCGGAGATGGAGGCGAACCTCAGGGGAGACGTGACCATCGACGACCACCTCGCGTTCCACAAGGATCTGCCGTCGCCCGACGGCTTTCCCGCTGACGTCGTGCGGCTGAGCATCGTCGCCGCCGACCTGAGCCAGCCCGTCGACTCGTCCGACCTGAGCCTGAGGTTCACGGGCTTGAGGACTGAACACGCCAACCTGGGTGATCCGGGTGCGGAGAGGTTCGAGTTCCGTGAGTTCGGGCCGGACGTCTGGGACGAGGGTAACGGTTCGAACGACCGGTTCAGTCAGGACCGTGATTTCGGTCTGGACGACGCCGACTACGAGTTAGGTATCGGTGTCGAGGGTGACGACGCCTTCCTCCTTCGGAACGGGACGGCTATAGCTCATCACACGTCGTTCTCCCGGATATCGATTCCGGATGTCGATTTGATGGTGGCGGCGGGTGACGAGGGTGAGTTCGAGGGCCCCACCGGCGTTGTGGAGCGTCCGGTTAACCCGTCTGAGCGCGACTGCGCTTCGCTCGCGGACAGCACGTGAGCCCACGTCCTACGAAAGACTTATATTGGTAGGGTGGAAATCGGTCCCTACGTACGAGGTGACAAACAGTAACATGAGAGATCGCAGAGACAGCAAGACAGTCGAGATAACCTATCGAGACCAGGTAGGCGAGACAGACAAGTCCACGTTCGCGAAGTGGATGGGCATAGGGGCCACCGCAATGGTGCTCCTCCTGATAGCAACGCTCTCGATGGGCATGATCGCTGGCGCGCTCGGAGTCGGAATAGGTGGCTTCGTCGCGTCGTTCGGCATGGTTACCGCCGACCCCGTCGGAAACGGAGACGGAGGCGCAATCTACCCCGTGCTCGGCGAACAGCCAGCGTGCAGCGAGGCCCCGCAGCTGAAGGCCAACCTGCCCGGTGACTCCGAGATAACCGAGCACGTCGCGTTCTACAAGGACCTCCCGCTCCCCGGCGAGTTCGACAACAACGACGTAGCCAGGATAAACATCGTGAGCGACAACGTCCAGCCGGGTGACGTCGTACTCACCGACCTCGACATGCGCCTCAGCGCGCTCGAGGCCGACGAGCTATCGATGGACGCTTCCGGCAACTCCTCCGACGACCCGATCGAGATAGCCGAGTCGCTACAGGACGACGACGGTGACGCCTACGACTCGTACGGAGTCAACGGCTCGCCCGGAGACACACAAGATCTCACCAGCAGCGACGTCCTCGACGAGGCCGAGTTCGGCATAGGCATACCCAACGGCAGCAACGTCACCATCGACAACGGTACCGCCGCGGCGCACCAGGTGTCGTTCACCGGCGTCACGCTGCCCGACGTCGACCTGTTCGTGACGATGGGCGAGGACCTCGAGGATCTCGAATCGGAGACGGGAGTCGCCAACAGGTCGGTCCAGTCGGGAGTCCGTGACGACTGCGACAACCTCGCGGACGAGAGCGTGCCAAGCAGCTACGGCGGAACCTACCCCTAGAGCGCTCTAGGGCGGCTCCGACGTAGACGAGCGACCCGACTTCCTTCTCTCTTCCTTCGAAGCCGCACGTTAGCCAGAGATTTATATGTGTTAAGCGTGAAAGCCAACCAGTGACAACACCATGAGGTCAGAGGGTCCCGGCGACGGCACTATGGAGGTGACCATCCGGGACAGCGAGGGCAGGCTGTCGCGCCGCGGCTTCTTCCGGACGCTGGCCCTCTCCAGCACGCTCATGGTGGTAGTGCTCGTCGCGAGCCTCACGCTAGGCCTCGTCGGCTCGGTGCTCGGCGCGGGCCTCGGCGGCTTCGTGGCGTCGTTCGGCCACGTCGACGCGACGGGAGCGCCTGCCAACATCGACCCGGTGCTCGCGGACGCCGAGGAGTGCCCGGAGGCCCCTCAGATGGAGACGCGTCTCGAGGGAACCGCGACGATATCCGAGGGCCTCACGATATACAAGGACCTGCCGCTGCCGGGTGACAACCTCACCGGCGACAACGTGCTGAGGTTCGACGTGTCGTCGGCAGACCAGGATATCAACATCACGGAGCTAGGTATGCGTATGACGGCGTTCAACAGCGAGACTGTGGAGTTCCGGGAGGCCACGGTCGGAGAGCGGACGGTGGAGGGCGACGGCGTCGGCCCTGTCTGGCGTAACTCCACGGTCGACGCCACCGGCGACGTCGGTCCGGACAACGAGAGTCGGGGCGAGTTCTCCATCGGCGCCGACGACGGCGCCGTCATAGTGAACGGCACGGCGATGGCTTACATGGTAGCGTTCTCGTCGATAGACGTGCCGGCGATGACCCCGGGTATGACGGTAGTCAACCGTTCGATGTTCGAGGAGATGCCGGCGGCGAACCCGATGGAGATGGACGAGGTTACGTGCGGCGCGCTGGCGGACGAGTCCGGTCCCGACGTGTTCGACGACTACCCCGACGCCTGACGTCGTTATCACACATGCAACAAGGTTTATATAGAATGGGTCTAAACAAGGTACACGGATAGACCGGGCGCCCGAGACAGGACAACATATGTACGACAGGGAAGAACTAGAGGAGCTAAGGAGGGGAAGACGGGGTTGGGAAGGCCACGTCGACAGAGAGGTCAAGGTAGAGCGACGAACCTACCTCTCTCCGAAGAGCTTCTTCAGCGCTATGGGCGCATCGACGGTGCTCACCGTCTTCGTGATAGCTCTCATCGTAGCCAGCAACTTCGGCATGGCGCTCGTCGGCGTCACGGGCATCGGGGGCTTCCAGGCCGACATCAGCCAGCTGAACGGCGACAACGTCATGATATATCCCTCGATAGGTCCGACAGCGGCGTGCCCGAGCCCGGCGACCGACGGTAACTTCGCCAACACTAGCTCAAGCGAGTTCCAGGACAACGCGGTTTCCGACGACGCCATGAGCGAGGAAACGCTACCGCAGCTCAGAGCCGACATAGAGGAGGCTGAGGTTCCAACCGGTGCGTCGATAAACCTGACGAAGGACATACCCACCCCGATTCCAAACCTCGAGATGGTGCGCGTCAGGCTGGGTCAGTGGAGCGACGCACCCGAGGACGGCAACATCTCGCTCGGTAACACGTCGTTCTACGTCACCGGACTGAGAGCCGAGAGGCTCGAGGCGTTCGACACGGAGATACGCGAGAGCTACAGCGACGGCTCCTCGGACAACCCGCGCATGGGCTCGAGCGGCGAGTTCGTCGTCGAGGGCACGGCCGAGGACTCCGACAACCGCGTCGAGCTGACGAACGCCTCGGGACGAGCCCACTTCCTGTCGTTCGCCGTGCTCGAGATGCCGTACCTCGAACTCGAGATGGAGTACTTCGACACGATGCCGGACGACAACGTCGCAGCGAACGACTCGTGCCCGCCGACGGGTTGGGACGGTAGCACCTGACGAGGGAACGTATTAAATACCGAGGGCTCTAGAACCAAGTAAGATGGCGTCATCCGCGACGAAGACGGTACTGAAGCCCATTGTCAGATGGTACAGGGGATTCCAGGCACGGAAGGACAGGTTCGACGACTGGAAAGCACAGCGTCCGTTCTGGGGCGGCGCACTCCTCGTGCTCTCGGGGCTCGTTCTCGCGTACATCCCGATAGTCACGCTCGAGGGCTTCGCGTTCACCGGCGGAACCGGCGAGATGATCGGTCTCATCGGCATGCTGTTCGCGTTCTTCGTCTTCCTCAGCGGCATCGCGGCGCTCTCGCTCCCCCAGATCTCCACTCTCGCGGGTCTCACGGGCATAGTCATGAGCATCCTGTCGATAGTCGGCGGTACGTTCGGAGGCCTCGGCCTCGGCACGTTTCTCGGCATGGTGGGTGGCTCGCTCTGCATCGCGTGGGTTCAGGAGGAGGAGACGGTTATTGAGACGCAGGTCGACGACGAGGAGGACATCGAGGAGCTCAGGAAGAAGGCCGAGCAGTACGAGCAGATGCTCCAGGAAGGCGAGATGTCGACCGAGGAGATAGAGGAGGAGCTGAGCGAGGAACCCGGCTCAACCGAGGAAGCCGTAGAGGAGGCCGTAGAGGGCGTGGCGGAGAGCACATCGTCCGAGGACGAGTCGGCGGCTTCGACCGAAGACGACATGCAGGCTTCCGCGGAGCCCGAGGAAGCCGAACCGGACGACGAGGGCGCGGTCGAAGCCGACGAAGCCGGAGACGAACGAGAAGAAGACAGGTAGCGAGACTGCTTTACTCGGCCGGAAGCTCTCTCTCGAGCCCTTCGACCAGCGACTCGAACGTCGCGTCGGCTGCGACGAAGTCGACGTCGACTCCGTGGTCGACCGCGGTGTCACGCGTGGGCGGACCGATGACTCCTGCGACGACGTCGTCCAGAGCATCGGGCTCCACGGACCGAACCAGGTGCTCGACGGTGAGCGACGATGTGAACAGCACGGCGTCCAGCTCGTCGGCGTCGAGCGCGTCCCGGGTGCGCTCGCCCGCGCCCTCCGGCCGTCGAAGTCGGTAGAGCACCGTCTCGTGTACGTACGCGCCCGCTTCTTCGAGTCCGTCGACGAGGACGTCGGAGCCGTGGTCGCTCCTGGCTACTTCGACGCGCGCTCCGTCGACCTCGTCGGATAGAGCGCTAACGATGCCATCGCTCGTGTGTTCCTCGGGAACGAGGTAGACGTCGTGGCCCCGTCTCCGTAGCGCCTCGGCCGTCTTGGGTCCTATGGCGCATACTCGTCCCCGAGGGTCGTCGACGAGCGCGGCGCCCGTGACGCTAGTCAGAACGAGGTAGTCGGCGTCGACGCGAGCCTCTCGACCGGTGGGTTCGACCTCCAGGAGGGGGTCGGCGACCACTTCGTATCCCCGTCTTTCGAGCGCCCGACGGGCGTCTTCTATCCGGTGGTCGTCCGGCCGGAAGACGGCTACGCGGGTCACGATTCCTCCATCAGGGCGCGTGCTCCCTCGTCCACCATGTCGTCGGCTATCTCGCGCGCTCCCTCTACGTAGAGGTGTACGGGGTAACGGCGCTGGAAGCTGACGTCTCCTTCGGAAGACACGACCTCTGCGGATATCTCTATGTACTCGCCGCGTATCACCGCGTAGACGCCCATCGGGGCGATGCATCCGCCGCCGACGCGAGACAGCACCGTCCGCTCGGCCGTGGCCTCGACGCGCGTCCTCTTGTGGTCGAGCCTCCGCAGTCTTTCGAAGGCGTCCGTGTCCTCGCGTGCGACGACGGCGACGACGCCCTGGTTGGCGGCGGGAACGAAGTCCGACGGCGGAAGCTCCTCACGCGGGACGTCGATGTCGAGTCGGTCGAGACCGGCGGACGACAGCACGACGGCGTCGTAGTCACCGTCGCGCAGGCGTTCGACCCGTGTGTCGACGTTCCCCCGGAGTCCCTCTATCTCGACGTCGTCGCGGTAGCGTTCGACCTGCGCTTTCCTGCGCGCGCTCGACGTGCCGACTACGGCTCCTTCGGGCAGGTCGTCTATCGTGTGTCCATCGAGCGACACGAGGGCGTCGTACGCCGGGCCTCGTTCGAGCACGGCGGCCACCTCGACTCCCTCGGGTCTCTCGGTCGGCATGTCCTTCATCGAGTGCACGGCGCCGTCGACGTCTCCGTCCGCCACCCTGAGGTCTAGCTCGCGGACGAAGACACCCTGGTGTCCGAGGTCTGCTACGTCGCCCTCGAACCTGTCGGCCTCCGTCTCCACCGTTACTATATCGGCGTCGCCGGCGAGGCCGTCGGCCACCCGGCGCGCCTGCCACAGCGCGAGGTCGCTACCACGGCTCGCGAGCTTCATCGTAGGCTTTGTTCGTACGCCTCTATCGTGTCCTCGACGTCGCTCTCCGTGTGAGCGTAAGACACGAACTGGGACTCGAACTGCGACGGCGGCAGGAAGACGCCGCGGTCCCGCATCCGGTGCCAGAGTATCCGCCGCCATCTCTCGGTGTCACACGCCTGGACGTCGCTGTACCTCCGGGGTGCGACGCCGTCGTCGGTGAAGAACACCTTGAACACCGAGCCGACTCCGCCGACGGAGTACTCCGGCCGGTTGTCGACTACGACGTCGCGCAGGCCCTCGCGGAGCCTTCGACCGAGGTCGTCGACGTAGTCGAGCACGTTCTCGCGTTCGACGTACCGGAGCACCGAGAGACCGGCGGCGACGGTCAACGGGTTGCCGTTGAAAGTACCGGCCTGGTAGACGTCTCCCGCGGGAGCCACCTCTCGCATCACCTCCCGTCGGCCGCCGAACACGCCTATCGGGAGACCGGCGCCTCCCACCTTGCCGAGCGTCGTGAGGTCGGGCGTGACGCCGTAGCGCTCCTGGGCGCCGCCGAGCCCCAGCCGGAAGCCCGTTATGACCTCGTCGAACACGAGGAGCGCGCCGTGTTCCTCGGTGATCCGTCGGACCTCGTCTAGGTAGCCTTCCTCGGGCTCTATAGGGCCGCAGTTACCCATCATGGGCTCCAAGAGGACGCAGGCCACGTCTTCGTCGACGGCTTGCTCCATCGCCTCGACGTCGTTGAACGGTGCCTGCCGGGTGTGCCGGGTGAAAGAACGCGGTACGCCGTCGCTGTCGGGTGTTCCGTGGGTCGACGCCCCGCTCCCGGCTTCGACGAGCACGCCGTCGTGTGCGCCGTGGAAGCCACCGGTTACCTTGACTATCTCGTCCCTGCCGGTGTAACCACGTGCCGTGCGCACGGCGGACATCGTGGCCTCGGTGCCCGAGTTCACGAGCCTGAGCATCTCTATCGACGGCACGTGGCCCGCGACGAACTCGGCGTACTCTACCTCGAGACGCGTGGGAGCGCCGTACAGCACGCCTTCGTCCACCTGTCGTTCGACCTCCTCACGCACCTCCGGAGGGAGGCCGTGGCCGAGCAACAGCGGGCCGTATCCCATGCAGTAGTCGAGGTATCGCTCGCCGTCTTCGTCGAAGACGTAGGCGCCGTCGCCGCGCTCGACGAAGAACGGCGTCGGCTCGACGCTCCTGACGGGCGACGACACGCCTCCCGGCATAAGCTGCATCGCCCTGTCGAACAGACGACGGGACTCCGGGCTGTCTCTCATACGCCGTCGTACGGGGCGACGGCACTTATGCTTGGAGATATGCTCGGCCGCCCTCGTCGGCCGAGACGACGGCCCGACGGCTCGGTTGCCAAGGTTTTAGAGGCGTGTTTGCGATTACAGGGTAATGGGCGACACCCAGGGAGAGACAGACGTCGCCTCTAGAGCCCGACGTATTTCCGAGGAGGTCGACGCCGACCCCGACGAGGTCGAGAGCCGCCTCCGCAACCTGCTGGAGTACAGCGTCCCGATGGACGAGGCGCTCCGCACCGTGAGACGGAGGTACGAGTCGACCTCTTCGTCCGAGCCGACGTCGGAGCCCGTCTCGATCGACGACCTGTCGGTCGGCGACACCGGCGTCTCCGTAGAGGTGGTTGTGCTCTCGGCGGGCAGGCGCTCGGTGAACGCGGGCGGCGACCTCACGACCATACACGAGGGAGAGGTCGCCGACGAATCCGACGTGATTGCGTACACCTCCTGGGAGGACTTCCCGTTCGAACCCGGTGACTCGGTCGAGATAGAGGACGCCGAGGTACGCGAGTGGAACGGCGAGCCACAGCTCAACCTGGGGTCTAACACGCGTGTACGTGAGACAGAAGACGTCGACGCCCTGCGAGAGCCCTACGGCACCCGAGATCTCGACGACCTAGACTCCGGTGACCGCGGCGTCGACGTCGAAGCCGTCGTCGTCTCCTCGGAGACACGCGAGATAAACGGCAGGGACGGCGAGACGACCATCACTTCGGGGACGCTCGGCGACGCCTCCGGCCGACTCCAGTTCACCGACTGGGAGAACCGCGGTCTAAGGGAGGGCGACGCCGTCAGGATAGAGAACGCCTACGTCAACGAGTACCGCGGCCTCCCGCAGGTCAACATGGGAGAGTACACCGAGATAGCCTACGTCGACGAGGTAACGGTCGACGGCTCGCCGCCCGAGGTCACTGTCGCGGAGGCCGTCGAAGGCGGAGGCGACTTCGACGTCGTCGTCGAGGGCGACGTCCTCGAGGTCAAGGAAGGCAGCGGCATCGTCGAGAGATGCCCGGACTGCGGCCGCGTCGTACAGCGCGGTCAGTGTCGGGCGCACGGCGAAGTCGACGCCGAGGTCGACATGCGTGTCAAAGCGGTCGTCGACGACGGCACGGGGGCGTTGAACCTCATCGCAGGGAGGGAGCTAACGGAGAAGATTTACGGTGGGTCGCTCGAAGATGCACGTAGCATGGCGCGTGACGCGATGGACCGCGGCGTCGTCGAGGAAGCGATAGCCGAGAGAGCCGTGGGCCAGAGGTGGCGGGTGCGCGGCGACGTCTCCGTCGGCGACTACGGCGCCAACATCGACGCACGCGAGATAGACGAGGTCGACGACGACCCACGCGAGCGCGCGCTGGAGGTGCTCGATGGCTTCTGAGGAGCCCGTGACCCGCGAGGTAGCCTGGCGCGTGTTCGCGTCGGAGTACGACGACTCCACGCTGTCGTTCAAGGCGGGCGACGACGAACGCGCGCCCAACTACGTCGTGACTCCGACGGGAGCGCGCGTGAACCGGCTGTTCGCCGTCGGAGTCGTCACCGAGGTCGAGGAGATAGGCGACGACTACTACCGCATCCGTCTCTCGGACCCCACGGCGACGTTCATGGTGTACGCCGGCCAGTACCAGCCGGAGGCCGTCTCGTTCTTCAGCGAGCTCGAACCCCCGGAGTTCGTCGCGGTCGTCGGCAAGGCCAACACTTACTCGCCCGACGACTCCGACGAGATATACACGAGCGTCCGTCCCGAGGAGGTCAACGGCGTCGACGCCGCGACGCGCGACAGATGGAACGTAGAGACCGCGCGCCAGACCATCGCCCGCGTCGACGCCCTCCGGGCCTACCTCGCGGGCGACGACTCCGGCTACGTCGACCACAGGCCTCGGCTGCACGACGCGTCGGAGACCGTCGGACACTACGACGTCGACGAGTCGTACCTCGAAGGCCTGCGCGAGCGCGCCTTCGAGGTGATAGCCGAGGTCGCGGGCGTCGACGCCGGGGACGCCGGCTCCGGGTCGGACGTAGAGCCGGCTCCGGAGTCGACGGAGCCGGCGGATGCAGCCGCGGGGATGGAGCGGGAGGAGTCCGCCGGAGCCGTCGCGAACGACGCGGCCGACGCCGACGAGCCAGCCTCCGGAGCAGCGGCGACGGAAGCCGAGGAAGCGGCCGACGTCGAACCCGGGGCCGCCGAAGACGGGCCTTCGGAGTCGCTCGAACGAGAGCTAGAGGACGTACCGAGCGACGACGCCGAGTGGGAGTGGGACGAGGGAGAGCGTGAGCGCGTCGCCGAGGAGTACGGCGACGAGTTCGAGAGCGCCGCCGAGATAGACGACGGCGACGCGGGTGAGGCCGGAGAAGCCGCCGAGGCAGAGGCCGACGAAGCCGACGGAACCGTGGAAGCCGGGGAGAGCGCGCCGGAGGACGTCGAGACGGCGGAGGAGAGCGGCGAGTCCGGAGGAACAGAAGGTGAAGATGAACCGAGGGCTTCGGAGGCGGATGCCGATTCCTCCGGGGCCGACGTCGACGCCCAGTCGCTCGTCATGGAGGTGATCGAGAGCGAGGGCGCCGAAGACGGCGTCGAGCGCTCCGTCGTCGTCGAGCGCGCCGTCGACGCCGGCGCGACGGAGCAGGAAGCCGAGGACGCGCTCGACCAGCTTCTGCTCGAGGGCATGTGCTATCCCACCGACGGCGACAGGATAAAGCCGCTGTAGAACAGTCCTTACGGCGCTAGGTTCGACCTCCCGGCGGCGTGTTACGCCGTGCAGATGCTGCAGATGTAGCCGCGCTCGATGTGTCCTTCGTCGCCCTCGACCACGACGCGGTACTCCTTGTCACCGAAACGCAGGTGCCATCTACCGCACGCCGAACACCGCTTGGGACGCACGCGGTCGAGCAACGTCGGCTCGACGTGGAGCACGAGCCTCCGGCGGACGTCGCGCTCCTGGTCTACGTTGACCGCCATCGTCTCCGAGCTAGGGTCGAACAGGTCGGCTATCTCGTCGAGAGCGTCGTCGTACTCGCTCTCGCGTTCGACGGAGACGCCGCATAGCGGGCACTCTCCGTCTATGAGCTCCTGACGGTAGATGCGCTCGCCGCACCCGGGGCACTCCATCGCGCTGAGATAGAGCCGCCGGCCGTATATAGGTTTCTGCGGCCCCCCGAACGTCAACGCAAACCCTTTTCGAGACGGCCTCCGACTTCCAAACGATGTCCAAGAAACTCGAGGTCGGCGCTACGCTCGCAGCGCTGCTGGGGTTCGTCGCGCTCTTGATGCTGACGTCCGCCGCCGGTAGCCCGGGCTGGGGCGGCCTACTCTCGCTCGTCGCGTTCGTAGTCGGCGTGAGCTACGTCGGCTACACGCTCGCAGAACGAGCCTACGACGACTCCGAGAGAGCGGCCGAGTCCTGAGTCACTC
>JBKGYY010000012.1:0-20223 GCA_046545855.1 Halobacteriales archaeon
TCGTCTTCGTCGCCACCGACCAGTGGTTCGTCACCGTCACCGACGTCAAGGACCGCTTGCTCGAAGAGCTAGAGGAGAGCGACTGGCACCCCGAGTGGGCGCGCGACAACAGGTTCCGTGACTGGGTCGAGAACGCACGAGACTGGAACGTGTCGAGACAGCGTTACTGGGGCATCCCCGTGCCGATATGGATCTGCGAGGAAGGCCATCGGACCTGCGTCGGCACGCGTGACGAGCTACGCCGGCGTTCGTACGGCGAACTGCCTTCGGAAGACGAACTCGACCTCCATCGACCGTACGTCGACGAAGTAACCGTCGAGTGCCCGGAGTGCGGCGAACCCGCGGAACGCGTCGAGGACGTCTTCGACGTCTGGCTCGACAGCGCGGCGGCGTCGTGGGCTTCGCTCGGCTACCCCGGCGACGACGAGCCGTTCGAGTCGCTCTGGCCCGCAGACCTGATCATCGAGGCGCACGACCAGACGCGCGGCTGGTTCTGGAGCCAGCTAGGCATGGGCGTCGCGGCGCTCGACGAGACGCCGTACCGCGAGGTAGTGATGCACGGCCACGCTCTCGACGAAGACGGCAGGAAGATGTCGAAGTCGCTCGGCAACATCGTGACGCCGCAGGAGGCTATACAGAGGAACGGCGTCGACCCCCTTCGTTGCTTCCTGTTGAGCCACGACCAGCAGGGAGACGACATGCGTTTCAGCTGGAGCGAGGTCGACGCGGTCGAACGCAGCCTCAACGTCGTCTGGAACACGCATCGGTTCCCGCTGCCGTACATGGATCTAGACGGCTTCGACGCCGACGAGACGACGCTCGACGACGTAGAGCTCACGACGGTCGACCGGTGGGTGCTCTCGCGTCTCCAGGCGACGGAGGCCGCTGTGACCGAGGCGATGGAGGATTTCGAGGTCGACTCCGCGCTCGACCGACTGCTGGAGTTCGTCGTGGAGGACGTCTCGCGTTACTACGTACAGGTCGTCCGGCCGAGGATGTGGGAGGAGAGCGACAGCGAAGACAAGATAGCGAGCTACGTCGCGCTCCACACGGCGCTGGAGGAGTCCGCGCGTATGTTCGCGCCTTTCGCACCTCATCTCGCGGACGCCGTCTACGCCAACCTCGGTGGCGACGGCACGGTGCACGCCGTCGACTGGCCGGAGGCAGACGAAGCCCTCCGTGACGAAACCCTCGAACGCGACGTAGACGTGTTGCGCTCGATAGAGGAGGCGGCTTCGAACGCCCGTCAGCGTGCAGGCAGGAAGCTCAGGTGGCCTGTGCCCAGGCTCGTCGTGGAGACGGAGGACGAAGAGGTTTCCGACGCCGTGGGCCGTCACGCCGCGCTATTGCGTGACAGGACGAACGCCCGCGACGTAGTCGTGACGTCGCGGTGGGACGAGCTACGTCGGGAAGCCGAGCCGAAGATGGACGTCATCGGGCCGGAGTTCGGCTCCGAGGCCGCGTCTGTGGCCGAAGCCTTGGAGGGCCTGTCGCCCGACGAGGTCGACGCCGGCGTCGTCGTCGACGGCGAGGAGGTCGAGATCACGGTCGACATGGTGGAGTACGTCGACGTACTGCCGGACGATTCCGCGAAGGCGGAGTTCGAAGGAGGACGCGTGTTCGTCGACGCCTCCCTGACGGACGACATAGAGTCCGAGGGCTACGCCCGCGAGGTCGTCCGGCGGGTGCAGGAGATGCGTAAGCAGATGGATCTCGACGTAGAGGCCGAGGTGGATCTCGGTCTGGAGTTCGACGACGGGCGCGTTGAGTCTCTCGTCTCGGAGCGCGCCGACTACGTCGCGGAGGAGACGAGGGCGTCTTCGACGTCGTTCGAGGCTCTTGACGACGCCGGCTTGGTGGAGGACTGGGAGTTCGAGGGCGTCTCGGTCACGGTCTACCTCCGGGCTTGACGGCGGTTCCCGTCGGTCCGCCGTGCTGCGTGTCGGTAGAAGCGCTCGGCTCGGGCGAGCGTGTTGGGCGCGGTGCCCCACGTTCCGGTGGGGCTGAAGCGATGTATATAGACGGCCGAGACGGTTCAACACAGTTCAAGAAGTTAAGCGCCGATTACTTCGACGTCAGAACCCCCCGCAAAGAAGAAAAGACTAATGGTCGGCTGACTACAAATAGAGACAACCGACATGAGGCTACCGAGGGGTGTCGCCGTCGCAGTCGTCGTCGCCGCGATAACCGCAGCGATGCTCGCGTCGACCGGCGCCGCCCAGGAGTACGACGACAGACCCACCGTCACAGTCTACGACGTCGACCTACACGAAGACGGAAACGCTACCTGGGCAGTCGAACTACGCTACCAGCTAGACCCCGGCGAGGAAGAGGAGTTCGAGAGGTACGCCGAATCGTTCGAGAACAACGAGACACAGGTCTTCGAGGGCATAGAAAGAGAGATAGAACCCCTCGTTAGAGAGGCCGCCGAACAAACCGGACGCGATACCAGAGCAGTCGACTGGCAGCGCGACGTCTACGTCGAAGACAGCCTGACGGGAGAGGCGGGCGTCACACGCGTGTCGTTCACGTGGACGGAGTTCACCGACGGGAACCAGGTCGGTGACGTCTTCGAAGCCGGCGGCCTCGTCCTCGCATCCGACCAGCGACTGGTCCTGAGCTACGAAGACGGCCTCTCGATCGACGAAGTGAGGCCCGAGCCAGACACCACGGAGGACGACCAGCTCGTGTGGGAGGGCCCCATGTTCTTCGAAGACGGACAGCCGAGCGTCACTCTCGGCTCTAGCTCTTCTCCGTCTCCCGACGTAGACGTCACGTCGGTCGCCGTCGCCCTCGGCGTGCTCGTAGTAGGCTTGCTCGGGGGAGTCGTGCTCAGCAGGTCGCTCAGACGCGACACCACGGAGACGCCGTCGCCGGAGGAAGACGGAGAGTCCGAAGACGTCACCGACGACCTCCTCACCGACCGAGACCGGGTCGTCCTCATGCTCGAGGAGAACGGCGGCAGGATGAAACAAGCCGACATAGTCGACGAGACCGGCTGGTCGAAGAGCAAGGTCAGCATGGTCTTGAGCGACATGGAGGACGAAGGCGCGGTCTCGAAGCTCCGGCTCGGCAGGGAGAACGTCATCGACCTCGCCGACGGCGACCGAGACGACTGATGGAGTACGCCGACTGGGAGCCGTTCTACGAAGCCATACTCATCGACATGGACTACTCGCGCGACGCCGACCGCGAGGCCGCCGCCCTGCTCGCCGACGCCGCAGGCCGGGACAGCCCGCCGGCTCGCCTCGCCGACGCAGCCGGCGCCGAAGTAGCCGTCGTCGGAGATTCCCCGTCGATGCAACCCCGTCGCGCCCGAAGCTACGAAGTAGTCTTCGCCGCCGACGGCGCCGCCAGACGTCTCTTAGAAGCCGAAGTCGAGGTCGACGTCGTAGTCACCGACCTCGACGGAGCCCCCGAGACCGCCGTCGAACTCTCTCGCGAGGGAGCCGTCGTCGCCGTACACGCCCACGGCGACAACGTCCGGCTGCTCGAACGGTGGCTGCCTGAGTTCGACGAAGACCGACTGCTGCCGACCGCCCAGTGCCGGCCGCCCCCGGGCGTCTACAACCACGGGGGGTTCACCGACGGAGACCGCGCCGCCTACCTCGCCGACGCCTGCGGCGCGCGGTCGATAGAGCTCGTGGGCTTCGATGTCGCGGCCGCCGAAGGCGTCAAACGCCGCAAGCTCAGGTGGGCATCGCGGCTGCTCCGCGCGCTCGCAGAAGAGAGGTGCGAGCCCCTGCGCCCCGTCTCGTGACCGCGGCTCTCGGCCTGACGCGCCGCTAAATCGACTCCGTGTGTATCCCGCACTCCGTCTTGTCGACGCCCCTCCATCTGCCGCCGCGTTCGCTCTCTCCGGGCTCCGGCAGGCTCGTGCACAGCCTGCATCCGAGCGAGCGGTAGCCGTCTCGGTAGACGGGGTTGACGGGGACACCCTCCAGCGCGAGGTAACGCCAGACGTCCGTCTCCGTGAAGTCCAGGATGGGGTTGTACTTCGGCGTGCCGTCTCTCTCGACGTAGTCGTGGCCGCGGCGCTCGCTCGACTCCGTCCGCCGGACGCCCGATAGCCACGCGTCGTAGCTCTCGAGAGCCTCCCGCGTGCGCTCGACTTTGGGTTCGCCACAGCAGACGGAGACATCTTCGTATGCCTCCGGGGGCTGCTCGAAGCCGTACTCCTCGTACTCCAGGTCGTAGTCTTCGACGACGCGGTCACGGAACTCGAGCGTCCGCTCGAACTCGGTGTCCGGCAGCACGGCGAACACCGGGACGTCGGGGTCCAGAGAGGTAGCTATGTCGACGACGACCATCGAGTCCTTGCCGAACGAACACGCGACCGCGACGTCGTCGTGCCGCACGAACGCCGTCTCGACTATCTCTATCGCCTGCTCCACCCTGTCGGCGTACATGTACGACACAAGTCGACCGCCGTCCTAAGGACTTGAGGTACCGGCAAAAAACACCCGAGATGCTCAGGCGGCTCAGACCGCTTCTATCTTCCGCTCTAACTCGCCCTCCTCGTGCATCTCTACGACGACGTCGCTTCCGCCGAGGAACTCGCCGTCGACGAACACCTGCGGTATCGTCGGCCAGTCGGTGACGTCCTCGAGCACCTCGCGTATCCTGCGGTCCCTGAGGACGTCGACGGTCACGACGTCGTCGGCGTACAGGCCGACGGCCTTCAGCGCCCGCGCCGAGTACCCGCACTGCGGCATCATCTCGTTGCCCTTCATGAACAGCAGGACGTCGACCTCGTCTATCGCGCGCTGTATCTCCCCGCGCATCTCGTCCTCTGTCTCGGCGCCCTCTATCGACTCCTGGTACTCGTTGAGCTCCATGTGAACCCGTGGTTCCGCCGACGTAAATCGACTTCGGCTCCGGAACTACCCCTCTGCTTCCTCCGGAGTCCTAGCGCGTATCTCGACGGCGTGTATCTCGTCGCCTATGTGGTCGTCGAGCGCCGCGTGAACCCGGCGGTGCCGTTCGACCTTCGACATGCCCTCGAACTCCGGTGACACCACGGAGACACCGAAGTGCGCGCCCTCGCTTCGTTCGTCGTCGTGGTCGTCGCGGACCACGTCGACGCTGGCGTCCGCTATCTCGGCTTCGACTAGCTCCCTGACCGCGTCGACGTCCATGCGCGGCCTACGTTCTCCCCCGACATCAACCACGTGGTTGCCCTCCGGCGGTGCCGGCCGACGCGGGAGACCGAGCTAGGTAAAGGTAAAGGCGAGGCCGCCCGAGCTAGCGGACGATGGACAGAGAAAAGCTCCGTGAGGCAGGCGAGATACACCGGCGGGTTATGGAGGAAGCCAGGGACTCCGTCGAAGTCGGGAAGTCGAAGCTAGAGATCGCGGAGTCGCTCGAGAGCACGGTACGTGAACTCGGGGGCCAGCCGGCGTTCCCCGTCAACATTTCGTGCGATGAGGAGGCGGCGCACGCTACGCCGTCCCGCGACGACACGTCGACGTTGGGCGAGGAGATGGTCTGCGTCGACGTCGGCGTGCACGTCGACGGATGGATAGCGGACGGCGCCTTCACCGTGCCGCTCGGCGGCGAGGACGCGCTCGTCGAGGCCGCCGAGAGCGCGCTGTCGGCCGCCGTCGACCTCGTCGAACCCGGCGTGTCGACCGCGGAGCTCGGAGCCGCTATACAGGACGCCATCGAGGGGTACGGCTACAACCCCGTCACCAACCTCACGGGCCACGGTCTCGGCGAGTACGAGCAACACACGTCTCCCACGGTGCCGAACCGCGCCGTAGACAGCGGCATCGAGCTAGAGGAGGACATGGTGGTGGCGATAGAGCCGTTCGCGACCGACGGAGGCGGCAAGGTGACGGAGGGCGGCGACGTCGAGATATACTCGTTGAACCAGCTCGGCGCCCGGGTGCGCTCCCGGCGCGCGCGCTCTCTGGTTGAGGACGTCGAAGACAGATACAGGACGATGCCGTTCGCCAAGCGTTGGCTGGACTCCGGCGGACTCGACGTCAGCCTCCGGCGGCTCGAGTCGCAGGAAGTCGTCCACGGCTACCCCGTGCTGCGCGAGGACGCCGGCCGACTAGTCGCGCAGGCCGAGCACACCGTGATAGTGACGTCCGACGGATGCGAGGTGACTACGGCTTGACAACCCCGTCGGTGCAAGCAGCATACATCGGTCGGCCTATAGCCGGCGAACCTGGGCGCCGGAGCCGACGCCGGCGTCCCACAGGAGTTAAATCCCGAGGAGTCCTACAGTAGAGGTCAGAGAATGGAGGACATCGACGTAGTAGAGCTGATGCTCACGGCGCGGGTCTACAACGACAACGAGGAGTTCGACGAGAGCGACCTTCCGCCGAGGATGCGGAAGGCCGCGTGGAACGGCGACGCCAGCATAGAGCGGCCTCTGGAGGTCGACGTGGACCTCGCGAACCGGGCGCTGGGCGACGACGGCGACGACGCCTGGGAGGCGATAGAGAAGCTTCCTTTCACCGACAGGGAGTCGGTCAACGGCCGGTTGAAGTTCACGGTCGACGACATAGCCGAGGACTGGTACCTCGACCGCGCCGACGCCGGACGCGTGGGAGCCAACCCCGTGCTCGCGTACGAGTACGGTGACGAGTTCGACGTCAGCTACGAGGAAGCCGCCGCCGGCAACCGGCCGAAGGAAGCCGACGCCGAGTGGGTCCACGGACTCGTCCGCGAGGTCATCGGGGATGGCGAGGAAGCCGAGGAGATGCTCGAACTCGTCGACATCTACGCGCCCGAGGAGATAGAGCAGAACCTCGACGAGATAGTGCTGACGGACGAGCAGGAGCGCGAGGTCGAGAAGGTGATGAAGGCCATCGAACACAGGGACTACCTACGGGAGGTCGGCCTGAGCGAGATAGGCAAGCTCCTGTTCGTCGGGCCTCCGGGGACAGGGAAGACGAGCACCGCGAAGGCGTTGAGCGGCCGACTAGAGCTACCGTTCATCGAGGTCAAGCTGTCGATGATAACCTCGCAGTACCTGGGTGAGACCGCTAAGAACGTCGACCAGGTGTTCGAGATAGCGAAGATGCTGTCGCCGTGCATACTGTTCATAGACGAGTTCGACTCGATAGCGAAGACGCGCGACAGCGACGAACACGCCGCGCTCAAACGGGCCGTCAACACGCTGCTGAAGTCGATAGACGAAGTCAGCCTCGTGCGCGACAGCGTCCTCCTCATCGGAGCGACCAACCACCCTCGGCTGCTCGACTACGCCGCGTGGCGTAGGTTCGACGAGATAGTCGAGTTCCCGGCGCCGGACCGCGAGATGCGCGCCGAGATATTCAGGATAATAACCAGTGACATCGAGGTCGAGGGCTTCGACGCCGAGGAGATAGCCGACCGCACCGAGGGCCTGACCGGCAGCGACCTCCGGCTCGTGCTCCGCGAAGCCGTGCTCGACGCCCTGACGGGCGACCGCCGCGAGCTAAGCCAGCAGGACCTGCTGAACGCCGTCGAGAACTTCGAGAAACGCAAGAACCTCAAGGAACTCGACATGATGGAGCGGGTGTCTCCGCTCGACGGAGACGGCCGCGAGGACCACGATCACGAGCATGACCACGACCACGAACACGACCACTCCGGAGGCGGAGCCGTCGAACGAGAGATAGAGACGGAGTCCGAGGGCGGCGACGCAGGCTGATGAAGCTCACGCTGCTCGGCACGGGGGACTCCGCGGGCGTCCCGCAGATAGGATGTAGCTGTCGGACGTGCGCGCGATACCACGACGAAGGCCGTGAGCGCACGCGTTTCTCGCTCCTTCTGGAGAACGAGGGAGAGCGCCTGCTCGTCGACGCATCGCCCGACCTCAGGCACCAGTTCCTCCGTGAAGGCATAGACTCCGTCGACCACGTCCTGCTGACGCACGCGCACTACGACCACTACGCCGGGCTCGGCAGCCTCTACCGGGTTATATGGGAAGACCTGCCGATACACGGTGTTTCGAGCGTGCTGGAGTCCGTGGTCGAGGAACGCTACCACTACCTGCCGTTCACCGAGCCCCGCGAGGTAGAGCCGTTCGAGCGCTTCGAGGTAGCCGGCATGACTCTGCGTCTCGTCCGGGTACACCATCCGCCGGCGGAGTGCTACGGCGTAGTCGTCGAGTCCGGAGGCTCGAAGATAGCGGTGACCTGCGACACCTCGCGCGACGTGCCCCCGGAGTCCGTGGATGCGATGCGCGACGCCGACCTCCTCGTCGCCGACTCGTTCCTCCCCGCGGACTCCGACGTCGTCTACCCGGAGTTCGTCGCCGACCGCATATCCGACGACGGAATGAGCTTCGCCGACAAACACATGACCCGGGAGGGCGCTCTCGACCTCGCGGACGAGCTAGACGTCGACGACGTCGTGCTCGTCCACCTCTCTCACTACTTCAGGGAGGACGGCCCGCCGCTCGGGGACGACGGAGACATCTACGAGCTTTAGACGTCTTGGCCGTCGCGGGGACCGACGTCCAAGCAGACCGACGTTTAGGTAGTAATAAGGACGACGACGGAATACCTCGGTACATGACAGAGTCGGTGTCTCTCTCCGCGGAGGAGAAGAGACACGCGCACCTCCGGGGAGTCAAGGTAACCGCGGCTAGCTCGCTCTTCGGCGTAGCCGCAGCCGTGGTCTCGTGGGCGGTGACGTCGGGCGCTCTCGCGTCGCTCGACCAACGTGTCGGAGTCGCCGTGCTAGCTCTCGCCGTCGCGCTACAGCGACCTCTTATGCCGAAGCTCGGCAAACACGAGATGACGAAGAAAGACTGGCTCTACGTCGGGTTCATGACCTTCGACCTCTGGTTCGTCTCCTGGACGATACTCCTCACCGCCAAGTTCGCAGAGGTGGCGTAGAGGATACCTCGGCAGGAGTCAGACGTACGCGAGAACGAAGGCGACGCAGACTGCGGCGCCCACCGCTACGTAGTCCAGACGCCGCCACGACAGAGTCTTCCACCTCGTCCTCCCGGGAGAGTACGCGCGCGACGCCATCGCGAGCGCCAGCGTGTCGGCACGACGGAGGCTGCCGACGAGCACCGGGAAAGCCAGCGACCTCAGTCTGCGGTCGAACCTCCTTCGGTCGCCCAGCCGTGACCGGTGAGCTCGTCTGACGTCGCGCACCTCTTTACGGACGGTCGGCAGGAACCGGGCGGCGGCGCCGAACATCACCGCCCAGTCGCTCTCCCGGACGAATGGCACGTGGCGGAGCGCGCTCTCGACCGACGCCTCGAACTCCACGGCCGTCGACGTCGACGCCACGGCGTACGCGAGCGCGACGATGAACACGAACCGCGCGCCCGCGACGAAGCCGTCGAACGCGCCCGAGGCAGTCGGCTCGGTCGCCACGCGTGCTACGACGCCCGCAGCGACCACGACGAAGACGAACTTCATCTCGCTGGCGAGGCCGCGCATCCGGGGCTCCGACGCCAGGTAGAGCGCGGCTACCGAGGCGAGGGCGACTGCGACGCCGGCGGCGTCCGCGAGGTAGACCGCCGTCGACAGCAGGACGAGAGCGAGCAGCTTCGCGCGGGCGTCGACCTCCCGCAGCCTTAAGCCCGGGCCCGGGTTCCGCCGCGTCGCCCGCGCGCTCAAGTCCCGCCTCCCGGGCGTCCGAGGGGTTCGACGCCGTACTCCTCGACGCCTTCGAGCGCACCCGGCAGGTCGTCGTCCACCGCGATGCCTCCGTCGTGGAGCACGACGGCTCGGTCGGCGACGTCGACGTACCTCCTGGGGTCGTGTGTCGCCGCGACGACGGCGATGCCCTCGCTGTTGAGCTTCTCGAGCTCCGCGAGCACGCCGCGGCTGCCGGGGTAGTCGAGGCCCACGAGAGGTTCGTCGAGCGCGAGCACGTCGGGCTCCATCGCGAGCACGCCCGCCAGCGCCACCCGGCGGAGCTCTCCGCCCGAAAGACGGTGGGTCCTCCGGTGTCTCAGGTGCTCGGCGCCGACGGCTTCGAGCGCCTCCTCGACGCGGCCATCTATCTCGTCGGAAGCGAGACCGAGGTTCTCGGGCCCGAAGGCGACGTCGTGGTCGACGCGCTCGCTGACTATCTGGCTGGAGGCGTCCTGGAACACCAGGCCTACCTTCTCGCGGACCGCGGCGGGGTCTTCCTTCGTGTCGACGCCATCGACTTCGACGAAGCCTTCCGCTGGCTCTTCGAGGGCGTTCAGATGGTGTAACAGCGTCGTCTTGCCGCTGCCGTTTCCTCCGAGCAACAGCACGAACTCACCCCGACGCACCTCTACGTCCACGTCGGAGAGCACACGCTGTCCGTCGCGCTCGCAGGCGAGGTCACGGGTCCGCAGCACCGGTTCCGTCATCACCCGTCTCCCTGTAGGTGTAGACGGCGAACGCCATCAACCCCACGCCCGCGAGCGCCGCGAGGTAGACGCCGTACCCCACGGACACCGACGCTTCGACCGTCCAGCCCGCTACGTCGAGATAGCCGGCGCCGGCGACGGCGACCGCTGCCGCGCCGAAGCCTCCGTACGAGGCCGCCGCCCTGCGTTCGTCGATGCCGCGGGCGACGAGCCAGGCGACGCCTACGGACGCGAGGCCGAGGCCGGCGACCGCGAAGCCGTAGGGCGCGAGAGACGACACCTCGACGGTCTCCGGCGACACCGCGCCCTCCTCGTGGGCCAGCCGGACGGTGTCGGAGAGCTGGAGTCCGAGCACGGACCCCTCGAGCACGTACTCGGTGGCTTCGCCTTCCTCGACGGCCTCGCGCACCCTGGAGACGTGGCTCCAGGGTATCGCTGACGCGCTGGCGAGCGCGAGCCCGAGGAAGCCGCCGTAGACGGCGCGTTCGTCGCGGCCGCGGACCTCTGGGCCGGAGGAAGCGGAGGCTATTCCCGCGCGGTTGAGGCTCTCGCTCGCGCCTATAGCGCCAGCGACTTCGACGGCCGCGGTGGGAAGGAACGGCAGGACTCCGACGGCGAGCGCCTCCGACACGCCCATGCCGAAGAAGTTCATCAGTTGAGCGGTGCCGAGGGCGTAGATGACGACGCTGCCTGCGAGCGCGCCTCCTACCTTGAACGCCAGTCGCTGGGCTCCCGGGCGGCCGTCGCCGGCTTCGGCGAACGCTCCGACGGCGAAAGCGGCGACGGGGAAAGCCCAGAGGAAGCCCGCCGTGGGGCCGAGGAGGTGGCCGGCTCCGGCGGAGCCTCCGCTGAACACCGGGAGGCCGGCGGCGCCGAGAAGGAGGTAGAGCGCTATCGAGACTCCGCCCCACCGGGCGCCGAGCACGTAGCCGGCGAGCATTATGAAGAACGTCTGGAGGGTGAGGGGCACGGGTCCGATGGGTATCGAGAGCAGCGCGCCTGCGCCGGTGAGTGCGGCGAAGACGGCGGCGTAAGCCATCTTCCTCAGTCGGTCGACGTCGTACAGCTCCATGCCGAGCGGAGTTCGTCAACCAGGAAAACCATTGTGGTTTACGAACCGCCCGACCCGCGGAACGCAGACGCCGATTGCCGGATAGTACCAGACTTATACGAACGGACGCCATACACACCAACGAAACATGATGCTCGTGCTCGAGAACGAGGTAGACCTCGACTACAGGTACCTCGTCGACGAGATAACCCGGTACCTCCCCGAGCACGAGGTACACGACTTCGCACGCGACCGCAGGCCACCGGAAGTAGACCACGACGAAGTCACCGGCGTAGTCGTCGGCGGCTCCACCGCCGGAGTCCACGAAGCCGCCGACCAGCCCTGGATAGAGCGCGAAGCCGAATACGTACGAAGCCTCGTAGCCGACGGCGTCCCGGTACTCGGAATCTGCTTCGGCCACCAGCTAGTCAACCACGCGCTCGGCGGAACAGTACGACCAGGCGACCAACGACACGCCAACCTCGTCCGTGTGGAACTAGACGACGACCCCCTGTTCTCCGGCGTCGACGACGTCGTCCCCGTGCTTCACTCCGACTTCGTCGTCGAACCCGGGGACGAGATGCGGACGATAGCGACGACCGAGTACTACGACCACTTCGCCACACGACACGAGAGCGCACCCGTCTGGACCGTCCAGTACCACCCGGAGTTCACGCCCCGCGTCGAACACCTCGGGATGGGATGGACCGAGAACCACCTGTCGTTCGAGGACTCGACGGCTACGCGGACGCTCGCGAACTTCCACGAGCTAGCCCTGAGACAAACGACCGACAGCCCACCGGAGGACGAGGTTGAAAGCGAAGCCCAGCGAGGACCGGCGTAGCCTCGTAGTCCCGGGGGCCGAAGCCAGGAGGCTGTACTCCGAAGGCGGATACGGCAGACCGACGGACGACGGCCTCTCGCTATCTCCCGAGGAAGCAGTACACCTCGAGAGAGTAGGCAAGATAGAAGTCGAAAGCTGGCCACTGCGGCCCGACCACGCCGTCGCCACGGCGTACCACGACCTGAGGCAGCGAGGCTACTACCTCCAGCACCGAACCGGCGAGACACACCTCGAACTCTACCCCCGGGGCACCCACCCATCCAGCGGAGACGCCCGCGACGTAGAAGCCCTCCACGAGGACGACGACGTCGCGCTCGACGCCGACAGCCTCAAGGCCGTCGTCGACGACGACGGCGACGTCACGTACTTCGAGTTCGAGGAATGGGACGTCGAAGGAGACGTCGGGACTCCGGCGGCCTCCCACGAGGCCCACGCCGCCGACGTCGGCTACGTCGTCGACGAAGCCGCCGACTCACCGTTGCACACCCAGGGTGGCTACGGAAGACCGGACGGCAACCACCTCGTTCTGTCGGCCGAAGAAGCCGCCTACCTCGTCGAAGACGGCGGGCTCGAAGTCGAAAACCCTCCGCCCTCCGACGCCGACCTGTACGCCGACCTACGCGACCGAGGCCTCTGCCCGCGCACGGGCTTCAAGTTCGGCACGAGATACCGGCTGTACACCGAGTACGCCGACGGAGAGCACTCGCCCTACCTCCTGGAGCCCGCGCCAGCCAGTCTCCCCGCCGTGGAGGTGTCCCGCGCCGTACGGCTCGCCCACGGCGTCAGGAAGACCGTGGTCTACGCCCTCGAAGCCGGCGAGTACGTGACGGTGAGACGCGAGCGCCCGTGACGACACGCCTCCGTAAGGTAGTTAGGAGGCGGCGGCATAGCCACCGGGGATGCCCCTCGAACTCGACTTCGAACACCGTCCAGTCGATTCGAAGTCGAGCTTCGAGACGGCTATCGAGCGCGCTCGCGACGGCGACAGGCTGTCTGTCGACGACGCCGTCGAGCTGCTGACGACGGGTTCGGACGCCGACGGCGTCGACGCCCGCCGCCGGGACGAGGTGCTCGATGCCGCCGACGTCCGGCGGCGCGAGACGGTGGGCGACGAAGTGACGTTCGTCGCCAACTACAACAACAACCTGACGACGGCGTGCGACGTTGGATGCGAGTTCTGTAACTTCAAGGACTCCGCGTGGAGGTTCCGAGAGGGCGCGGGAGGCCACGGGGGGTACACGTTGACGCCGGAGGACTCCGGCAGGCGTGCGCGCGCCGCCGTCGAACGCGGCGTCTACGAGATGTGCAGCGTCAGCGGCCTCCATCCGGCGCTCGCGCTCGACGCCGAACACCGGGAGGCTCTCGACCCAGCCAGACCGGACTACGTGTCTCCCGGGGAGTTCGACGTCGAGCCGGGCTGCTACGTCGACCACGTCGAGGCTATGTCGGACAGCGGCGCCCACGTCCACGCGGTGACGCCGGAGGAGGCGGCTCACGCCTGCCGCGGCGTAGACTGGGGCTACCGGGAGGTCTACCGCCGGCTGAAGGACGCCGGCCTCGACAGCGTGCCGGGGACGGCGGCCGAGGTGCTCGTCGACGAGGTCCGCGACGTCATCTGCCCGAACAAGATCGATACCGGGGACTGGCTCGACGCGATGCGAGCGGCGGCGGACGTCGGCCTCGACTTGACGGCGACGATAATGTACGGTCACGTCGAGAACGAGATGCATCGGGCTATCCACCTCGAGCGCGTGCGACTCTTGCAGGACGAGATAGGCACTATCACCGAGTTCGTGCCGCTTTCGTTCGTCCATCCGGAGACGCCGCTCTACAGGAACCACGGCGTCACCGGTGCTTCGCGCGACGAAGACCTATTGATGGTCGCGGTGTCCAGGCTGTATCTCGACAACGTCGACCACGTGCAGTCGTCGTGGGTGAAGTACGGCGACGACCTCGGGCTTCGGATGCTCGAGTGCGGGGCCGACGACTTCATGGGTACGCTGTTGAGCGAGGAGATAACCAAGCGCGCCGGCGGCGAGCACGGTGAGTTCCGTTCTTTCGAGTGGTACGTCGACGCCATCGAGTCGATCGATCGCGTCCCGGTCGAGCGCTCGACGGACTACCGTCTGCGCCGTCGGGTGGAGGGACCGCCCTTCGGCCCGGCTCTGGGTCCCGAGGCCGACGGCTCGCCGTTGGTCGACGGCGGTTGACCCGGCGAAGTACCTTTACCCACGTCGTTCGATGTCTGTACCATGTCCGACGAGGTGGACGACGTCGACCGCGCGGTCCTGCACGCGCTCCAGGAGGACGCGAGGCACGCGACCTCCGCCGACATCGCGGAGCGCACGGGGAAGTCCGACAGCACGGTGCGGAAGCGGATACAGCGTCTCGAGCGAGACGGCGTCATCAAGGGGTACAGCGCCGACGTCGACTTCGCCGCAGCGGGCTACCCTCTCCGGATGCTTCTGTTCTGCACGGCGGAGATACCGGACCGCGGTGACATGATCGACGAGGTTCTCGATGTACCGGGCGTCGTCTCCGTGCAGGAGCTCGTTACGGGCGACGAGAACCTCTTGGTGACGGCGGTCGGCGAGAACGACGCCGACATCACCCCGGTGGCGCAGCACCTTCTCGACCTCGGTCTCACGGTGTCCGACGAGGTCCTGGTCCGCAGCCACCGGTCGACTTCGTTCGACGGCTTCCTGGGCTGAGCTCCGCGGTCGGGGGTTCGAGGCCGGGGCTGGCTAGAGGTCGTCGGAACCCCCTTCGACGGTAATACGCACGTTTCGGTAACCCAGACAGATGAAACGAACGAAACAGTAACATAGTAAGTATTATCGTTTGAAATGTTCTACCGGCCGTCAGAGACGCCGCCACCCCGTACCGCGGCCGACGATACACGGAGGAAAGAGAATGCAGAAGACGAAGGAGGAACCGCTCGAACCGCTGCCCGAACCCTCCACCGAATACCGGTCCAGGCTTCCCGGCAGGCTGACGGCGGTCGCCTGGACGCTGTGGCTCTCCAGCGTCGCCGTCACGGCGTACGCCGCCGTCACCGGAGCCAGGCCGTCGATACCCGACGTCGCAGTCGTCGACGGACTCACCCTCGTCGGCTGGTTCGCCGTCACCACGATATCAGCCGTAGTCCACAGCTACAGCCGGCGGTACATGGAGGGCGACGCCCGCGTAGAAGGCTTCTTCCTCAGGCTCACGGCGTTCACCCTCGCCGCCATGGTGTTCGTCGCCGCCGACCACCTCGCCTTGCTCGCGACATCGTGGCTCGCCATGGGGCTCGCCGTCGCCGGATTGATAGGACACGACCGCGAGAGCACGGCGGCGCGGACATCCGCGCGGTTCGCACGCCGCCGTTACCTGCTCGGCACGGCGGCGCTCGTCACCGCGCTCGCGGTGCTCTGGCACGCCACCGGTAGCGCCACCGCCGGGGGAGTAGCCGACGCCGTCGCAACCGCGCCCCGACCACTCGTAGTCGTCGCGGCCGCCGGACTCGTGCTCGCCGCCTCGATACAGTCGGCGCTCGTGCCTTTCCAGGCGTGGCTCCTGTCCTCGATGACAGCGCCCACGCCGGCGTCCGCGGTGATGCACGCGGGCTTCGTCAACGCCGGCGGCATACTGCTCGCGAGGTTCGCGCCCGTCGTCACGCTCGAGCCCGCGGTGATGCTCGCTATCACGGCCGTAGGCGCGGCGAGCGCGTTGCTCGGGAAGCTCACGAAGTCCGTGCAAGCCGACGTCAAACGCAAGCTCGGCTGCTCGACCGTCGGCCAGATGGGCTTCATGCTCATGCAGGTCGGCCTCGGCTTCTTCGCCGCCGCCGTCACCCACCTGGTGCTCCACGGGTTCTACAAGGCCGACCTGTTCCTCTCCAGCGGCACCCGGATGAAGCGCACGACACCGGACGACGGAGACGCCGGCGAGACTCCGGCTTTGGGCGCCGTCGCCACCATAGCCACCGCGCTCGCAGGCGGCGCTTTGTTCGCCGTCCTAACCGGAAAGGGCACGAGGCTCGACGCCGGGCTCGTGCTCGCCTTGCTCGTCGTCCTAACTACGTTCCACGCCTCGCGCGACCTCGTCGGCCGCCGGGGACTGCCACCCGCGGTCCGCCACCTCGGAGTGCCCGCCGTCGCCCTGCCCGCGATAGCCGTCTACGCACTCGTCTACCGCGGCGTCGCCGCCGCGATGAAAGGCCTGCCCGCCGTGCCGTCACCCGTCTCGCTGACGCCGCTGCACGCCGCGCTCGCAGCCGCCTTCGTCGTAGGCTACTTCGCCGTGGAGTTCGACGTCCAGCGCCGGAGCGACCGCGTCTACGCCCGCCTCCGCCACATCTCGCGTCCGGCTGCAGGCACCGTGTTCGACCGACGGGGTGGCGGCGATGACTGACGGCGGCCCCACACACGCCGAGGTACACGCCCTCGTCGAAGACGCCGCCGACGCCGTAGGCGACCTCTGGCCGCTCCACTCGTTCGTAGCCGCCAACCCGCTCTCGGGCTTCGAAGACCGGCCCTTCCACGAGGCCGTCGCCACGGGCGAGCGACTCGGGGGCGGACGCGGCTACCCGGAGCCATCGACGTTCCGCCGGGCTTGGCACGAAGGCCGGATAGACCCCGACGTACTCGCCGAGGAGCTCGACGCGCTCGGCTTCGATCTCGGTGTCGAGGAAGCGCTCGACGAGATCGAGGAAGCCACGTCGACCCCCGCGCCATCGGTCGACTCCGACACCCGGGTCGACCGGCTCGTCACCGACTGGCTCTCGGCGTTCTGCGACGAAGGCCGGGCCGAAGCCCCGATGCCACACCGCGACGAGGGCTTCTACCCCGCGTGGCGCCGCGTGGCACGCCACGACCCTGCGCTTCCACGCGCGGAGGTCGACGGCCTGCCCGCCGAGCCCGAGACAGCGGTTGCCGAGGCGCTCGCCGACGTCCCCGTCGACCGCCGCGAGAGCGTCGTCGTCCACCACCTCGCGGCTCTCCCGGGCTGGACCGGCTACGTAAAACGACGCGCCGCCGACAACGCGGACTGGCAGCGCGAACACCCCGTCGACCTCGTCCACCTTCTCGCCGTCAGGCTCGCGACCGCCGAACTGCTCGACGTCGACGTCGTGCCCGAAGACGACCCGCTGGAAGACGTCGAACCGGCCCCGCCGGTCGAGGAAGCCTGGCTCTCGGCGTGGGAGCGCAGCCAGCGCGACCGCCTCGTCGACGCCTTAGCGAGCGAGGCCGCGAAGCTCGACTCCGACGACGTCGCGGCGGACGACGGCGGACGGCCCGACGCCCAGCTCGCGTTCTGCATCGACACCCGGTCGGAGGTCGTCCGACGTCACGTGGAGGCGCAGGGCGAGTACGAGACCCACGGCTACGCGGGCTTCTTCGGCGTCCCAATACGGTACGACGCCGCCGATAGGGAAGGCGCCGTCGACGCCTGTCCGCCGATGGTCGAAGCCCGCCACCACGTACACGACCACCCCGACCCCGCCGAAGTAGAGCGAGCCGAGCGCCACGACCGGCGGAGGGCGTTCGTCGACGCCGGCTACGGCCTCGCCGAGACGCTGGAGACCAACGTCGCTACGGCGTTCAGCTACGTCGAGCTAGCGGGCGTCGGCTACGGCGCCGTGATGACGGCGCTGACCCTCGTCCCCGGATGGATGCGCTCCGCGGCGCTCAGGGTCGGCGCGGCCGCGGAAAGAGCGCGGTGCTACTCGCTCGACCTCGACCGCAAGCCGGAGGACGACACCGACCTGCCGGCGGGCATGACCGTCGACGAACGCGTGGAATACGCCGCCACGGCGTTCGACCTCATGGGCTGGGACTACTTCGCGAGGCTCGCGGTATTCGTCGGTCACGCGAGCGAGACCTCGAACAACCCCTTCGACTCGGCTCTAGACTGCGGCGCCTGCGCGGGCAACCCCGGAGGGCCCAACGCACGCGTGCTCGCGGAGATATGCAACGACCCGGAGGTACGCGACCGGCTGCGCGGACGCGGCATCGAGATACCCGGCGACACGGTCTTCGTCGCCGCCGAACACAACACGACGACCGACGAGATAGAGTTGTACGACGGCCGCGTTCCGGAGAGCCACGAGAACGAGGTCGAGACCTTGAAACGAGACCTCGCCGCCGCACGCGAGGAAGCCGCCGCTGAACGCGCGAGCGGGATGCGTGGCGTCGAAGTCGACCGCGCCGCGACGGCGACGGAGGTCCGCGCGGCCGACTGGGCGCAGACCAGGCCGGAGTGGGGTCTCGCGGGCAACGCGGCGTTCGTCGTAGGACCGAGGGCGCTGACCGAGGAGTTCGACCTCGGCGGCCGGTGCTTCCTCCACAGCTACGACTGGCGTAGCGACGACGGCGACGCGTTAAAGCAGATACTCGCCGGTCCCGCCGTCGTCACCCATTGGATAAACAGCCAGTACTACTTCGCGGCGGTCGACAACGACGCGTACGGCAGCGGCTCCAAGGTCACGCAGAACCCCACGGGCAACATCGGCGTGAGACAGGGCAACGGCGGCGACCTTGAGACGGGGCTGCCGCTGCAGTCCGTAGCCGCCGCCGACGACGAAGCCTACCACCAGCCGCTCAGGCTCGCGGTCGTCGTCCACGCGCCTCGCGACCGCGTCGCCCAGGCGCTCGCCGAGGTCGAAGAGCTACGCCGTCCCCTCGACAACGGCTGGCTCCGGCTCTCGGTAGTCGACCCTACGGACACGGAGGTCTACCACTACGCCGGAGACCTCGGCTGGCGTGAGCACGCTGCCGCTGCCCGGACGCCCTCGATAGCCGCGGACGACTGAAGCCGCCGCGAACCAAGAGGTTCTTTGTGCCCGCTCTCCTGCGGGCGACATGGGAAGCGTCAAGCAACTCGAGGTCGGCCGGGAACCCAGCGGAGACGACCTCGGTCGCGGGAGCTTCTACTTCACCGACGACTACTCGGTCTTCGACTGGGGGAAGATGCCCGACGAGATACCGGGCAAGGGCGCGTCTCTCTGCACGATGGGCGCGTACAACTTCGAGTTACTGGAGAGCGAAGGCGTCGACACGCACTACCGCGGGGTAGTCGTCGAGGACGGCGACGTCGTGGACCTCGACGCCGCGAGCGACGCTCCCCGTACGATGGCGGTCGACCTCGCCCGGGTGCCCGAGCTTCCGCACTCGGAAGACGGCTACGACTACGAGGCGTTCCACCGAGAAGCCGGGGACTCCTACCTCATTCCTCTCGAAATCGTATTCAGGAACGCCGTGCCCGTTGGCTCGTCGCTCCGCCGACGCCGGAAGCCGGAGGACGTCGGACTCGACCTCGACGACTGGCCCGACGAACACGTCGACCTCTCGGAACCCGTAGTCGAGTACTCGACGAAGTTCGAGGAGAAAGACAGGTACCTCGACGACGACGAGGCGCTGCGGATCAGCGGCCTCGACGACCTCGCGTCTCTGCGGGAGACCGCGGAGGACGTCAACCGCGTCGTCACCGAGCGCGCCGAAGACGTCGGCTTCGTCCACCTCGACGGCAAGATAGAGTGCTTCTACCACGAAGGCGAAGTCGTCGTCGCCGACGTCGCAGGCACGTTCGACGAGAACCGTTTCCTGTACGACGACCTCCAGCTCAGCAAGGAGTACGTCCGGCAGCACTACAGGAGCTACGACCCCGACTGGGTGGAAGCCGTCGAGGACGCGAAGCGCGAGGCCGAGGAGCGCGGCGTCGCCGACTGGCGCGAGCTATGCGAGATACAGCCCAAGCCGCTGTCGGAGGAGGTAGTCCAGCTAACGTCGGACGTCTACCGGTCGGGCGCCGACCGGTACACCGACGGCGAGCGGTTCGACGCACCGTCGCTAGACGACGTGGTCGAGCGCGCCCGCAGGCTTCGAAGCTGAAACCGTCTACGATCTAGATTTCGTACGCTTTGACGTCTTCTATCGTGCCGACGTAGACGGCGTCGTCGACGACGTAGCCCGTCACCGTGCCGTCGACGTCGACGCTCCGTTCTACGTCTCCTGCGTCGGACACCCGGTGGAGTTCGTC
>JBKGYY010000013.1:0-19738 GCA_046545855.1 Halobacteriales archaeon
GACGAGGCCGGAGACGACGCCGAGACGGATGACTACGAGGGAGATGCGGACTTCGACGAAGAAGACTACGAGGTCGTCGAGGACACCGACGAAGACCTGAAGGAAGAAGACCAGCCGTCGGTCTCGAAGGGTCTCGAGCAGAGCGAGACGGCGCTTGACGATCTCGAATCGAGGGTTCGGGAGATGGAGGAGGCGACCGGCGGTCGGGAGGTGGCAGCGTACAGCGCGAGGACCACGAGGTTCGCGGCCGCCGTCCTCGGCTTGATAGGCGCGGTCTCGATAGTCACGGGAGCCGGTTTGGCCGGCGCAGTCTCGATGGGTTACTCGGTCGACGGTGTGTCGTCGACGGGGGCGTACTCGCTCTCGGCAGCACTCCTCGCGGTCGGCGCGCTCGTCTCCCTGGGTGCGTACACGACGTACGGGGAACGCCGGTGGTACTACTCGGCGTTCGCGGCGGCGCTCGCGTCGCTGACGTCGTTCCCGCTCGGATTGCTCGCGTTCGTGCTCGTCGCTCTGTCGGAGGCCCGGTTCGATTGAAGATGTCGAGGGAGACACCGACGGAAGACGTTCGCTCGGGTCACGAGCACCGACCGACCCTCAGGACGCGGCGTCGAAGCCCGCCGTATGAGATATAGATGACCGACGAAGAACGAGACGACGGAATCGAGACATACCGGGTGTCGAGCGAACCCCGGGACGAAGGCAGCTCAAAAAACGAGGAGACCGGGGGACCGCGAACGGAACGAGACGCCGAAGGGACAACGGACTCAGGAGACGAGTCGACGGAAGGAGAAGACGTGCGAAGCGAAGCCGAGAGCGGGGGTGCCGAAGCAGGCGAAGCCCGGGCCCGTGGGGTGGTGGGCTCCCGCGAGAGCGCGACGGAAGACGAGGTCACGACGTCCTTCGACAAGGAGACACGCGAGGAGGTCGAGGACGAAGCCTCCGAGCTAGACGAGAGACTCGGGGTCGTGTACAAGAGGAAGCTCGAGGAACTCGAGGACATAGAGAGGGAGCTACGCGACGTCGACGCCGAGCTAGAGCGACGCGAGGACGAGATAGAGGAGCGCGAGCGCGAGATCGAAAGCCGGCGGCGGGAGGTGGAGGCGATGGAGAGCGAGGTAGAGGACGACCGCGAGGCTCTCGCGGAGAGGGCGGAGGAGCTCGCCGAGAGACAACGCGAGCTACGACGCCGGGGAGAACAACTCGACGAACGGACGTCGGAGGTCGAGCGCCGTGAGGACAGGCTCGACGAGAGAGACAGACGTCTCGACGAACGCGAGGAAGAGCTAGACGAACTAGAGAAGTCGCTCGACCCCCGGCGACAGGAGGTCGAGAGGCTCGAACGCGAGGTAGACGACCGCGAGCAAGACGTCGAGGTCAGGGAGAACGACCTCGACGAAAGAGAAACGAACCTCGAGGCCTGGGAGGAGAAGCTCGAGAGCCGGCTCTCGGAAGTCGAAAGCCGCGAGCAAGAGCTGGAAGAACGAGAGGCCGATGTCCGGGAGCGCGAGCAGGAGGTCGAAGCCGAAAGAGAGCGACTGCGGGACGAGTTCGAGGAACGGGAGGCCGCGCTCGACGAACGCGAGCGGAAGCTCGAGGAGATGAAGAATAAGATCCAGGCGCGTAGGGACAAGCTCGAGGAGTTCGAGTCCAAGGTCAAGCAACAAAACGAGCGGAGGAAGGAGCTCGCGGCGAAGCTCGACCGTCGGAAGCAAGAGCTAGAACAAAGAGAGGCCGATGTCGGGGAGCTTGAGCAGGAGGTCGAACGGAGGGAGGCCGAAGTCGAAAGCCAGCTGGAGGACGCCGAGCAACGCGAGAGCGGACTAAACGAACGCGAGCAAGAGATAGAGAAGCGCGAGCAGGAGCTCGAGAGCCGGGAGGACGACGTCGAACGACGTCTGGAGGAGCTCGACGAACGAGAGGAACAGCTCGAAGAACGCGAGCAGGACGTCGAAGGTCTGCGTGCCGACGCCGAGAACGAGATAGAGCGGGCCGAGGAACTCGAAAGAGCCCTCGAAAGCCGGGAGGAAGAGCTCGAGCAACGCGAGTCCGCCTTGGACGAACGCAAGCAGGGGATACGTGAACGCGAGACCGAGGTAGAAGAGAGACTTCGTGAGGCCGAGCAGGCGGTGGAGGAAGCCGAGAGACGCCGTGAGGAGGCGAAGGAGATGGAGCAGGAAGCCGAATCGCGCTTGGCTGACGCCGAGGAACGCGAGTCCTCGTTGGACGAACGCGAGGAGAATCTGGATGAACGCGAGCAGGAGCTCGATGAACGCGAGACAGAGCTACGTTCTCTGGAGTCGGATCTCGACGGACTAGCCGGGGAGCTCGACAGCCGCGAGACAGAGCTACAGCGACTGAGGTCCGAGCTCGACGAGAGGGAGGAGGAGCTGAGCGAGAGGGAGGACGAGGTGGAGGAACGCATAGCCGAGGCCGAGGCAACCAGGCATGAGGCGGAGGAGAAGCTCGACTCCGCCGAAGAACGACGACGGAGGGCGGTCGAAGCCGAGGAGGCCGCACGCAGGCATCTCGAGCGAGCTCGTGGCCTGAGAGAGACGACGGCCGAGACCTACCGGAGGACGCTGGACCTCTTGGCCGCCAGGCGGCTGGCGGAGGACTCCCGAGCCAGAAGCCGCAGCGGCGGCGTAGAGGACACGCTGGATGAGGGCTGGGACGCCGGTGATGAGGGTCGAGACGGAGGGAACGAGGCGAACGAGAGACCGTATCCGCCAGCCGTCGACGGCGAAACAGACGACGTGTCTGGCGAGGGATCGCCCGGGAACGAGCAGAGCGAGGCGGCTTCGGCTGAGGTAGCAGGAAGAAGAGCGGGTAAGACGGCTGCAGTCGTCCTGTTTCTGTCGGCGTTCGCCACGGTGGCGTCGGCGGTGGCGGCGGCGGTTTACCCCGACGTCGTGAGTTCGATATCGAGCGGGTTGATTGTGCCGTGGGCTGCCGCCGGAGGCCTCGCGTTCGTCGGCCTGTCGTCGGCGTTCGCGGGTGCTCTCGCCTGGAGAAGCCGGAGGTGGTACGTCTGTGCCGTGGCGACGCTGCCGCTCTGCGTCGCCGTCCCACCGGTCGGGTTGCTCGCATTCGCGCTCGTGGCGTTCGCGGAACCCGGCTTCGACGTAGACGGCTCACCCTAAGAGATAACTACCGTGGCGGTGATTACCGGGGGATGACGCACTCCGAGCGCGAGCCGTCAGAGGATGCCGATGACGGGGGCGGCGGCGACGACGCCGGCGAAGCCGAAGGTACGTCGACGGACGTCGACGAAGAAGACGTCGAGGAGAGCGAGACGGAGGACGAGTCCCCGGTGTTCCGGCCGGGAGAAGCTCCCGAGGCCGAGGCATCGATATACGGTCAGGACGACGGCGACGAAGGCGAAGCTGTAGACGACGCCGACATCCGCGGAAACAACGTCGTCGAACAGAACGAAGACGAAGACGAAGCAGGCGTCGGCGGAGAGAAGCCCGGAGACGACGTAACGATAGAAAGCGAGACTTCTTCCACCGACGGAGACGATGGGGTTTCCGCGGACCACGAAGGAGGGGCGGAGGGAGACGGGCCGGGAGAGCCGGGCGATGACCCCGATGTCGAGGAGAGCGAGATAGAGGTAGAAGAAGAGTCGAGCGACGCTGACGTGGATTCAAACGGCGACCAGACCGAGTCGGGGGATGACGTGTCGAGCGGGCTGAGCGACCGTTCAGACGAGTTGAGAGACGAGAGATCTACGGAGGACGACACCGAAGCCCTCTCGCGAGAGCGGAGGCTCAGCGAAAGAGAGGAGGAGATAGCTCGCAGGGAACGAGAGCTCATAGAGCTTAGGGAGGAGAACGTCGCGAAAAAGCAGGAGGTCGAACAGAGCGAGACGGCTCTCGACCGACGGGAGGCGAGGCTCGACGAACTCGAGGCCGAGCTAACTCGACGGGAGGAAGAGATCGACCGCCGTGCCGTCGACCTCGACGGCTGGCGCAGGGACCTTCTGGAGACGGAGGAAGCCCTCGTGAACTCGACGTACAGCCGCCGTCCGCGTCGGGCTGCCGCTTGGCTGCTCGGCCTGACGGGCGCCGTCGGACTCGCTGCGGGGACGTCGTCCGCGGGCGCCTACCTCACGGAGGCCGTGGTCCCCGTGGTCGGCGCCGTCGACTTCGGACTCGCCGCTGCGGGAGTCGGCGTAGCGGCGCTCGCGCTCGTCTCGCTCGCGGGGGGCTACGCTGCGTCCCGGGGCAAGAGCTGGTACGTCGCGTTGGCCGGCTCGCTCGCGGCTCTCGTGCTCGTTCCGCCCGCCGGCATCGTGGTGCTTTTGCTCGTCGTGGTCTCGGAGGCGAGGTTCGGGGAGCCGACGCTCGAAGCCAGGGTCGGGGCAGTGGAATCGGACGACGATGACCGCGAAGCCGACGACAGCTAGGTCGAGCCGTCGGGTCTCGGTCGCACGGATTCAGTCGAGACGTTCTACTATAGTCGCGATGCCCTGTCCGAAGCCTATGCACATCGTGGAGAGACCGTAGCGGTCGCCCCTGCGCTCTAGCTCGTGGACGAGCTTGGTGACGAGCGCGCTGCCCGTGGCGCCGAGCGGGTGTCCGTGCGCGATGGCTCCTCCGTTGACGTTTGTCTTGTCCCAGGGGGCTCCAGTCTCCTCCATCCAGGCGAGGACGACCGACGCGAAGGCTTCGTTGCACTCGAAGACGTCGATGTCGTCGACCGACATGTCGTTGCGTTCGAGCACCCTCTGGGTCGACGGGATGGGGCCGGTGAGCATCATCACGGGGTCTACGCCGGCTACTGCGACGTCGACTATCCGAGCGCGCGGCTCCCAGCCTTCTTCCTCGGCTTTGTCCTGGCTCGCGAGGAGGACGGCGCTGGAGCCGTCGACGATACCGCTGCTGTTCGCCGCGGTGATGACCCCGTCACCCCGGAAGACCGGGGGTAGCTTGGCTATCTTCTCGGGAGTGGTCCCCGGGCGAGGGTGTTCGTCTTCCTCGACTACGACGGACTCAGTCTCGCCGTCTTCTCCGTCGTCGACGCTGACCTCGGCTTCGACTGGCACGAGCTGGCTGTCGTAGTAGCCTTGTTCCATCGCTTCGCCCATCCGTTGCTGGCTGTCGGCTGCGAGTTCGTCGACGTCGTCGCGCTCGAATCCCCATTCGTCGGCGATTCGCTCTGCGCTTTCGCCCTGCGGCACTAGCTCGAACCGCTCGGTGTACCGGTCGCTCATCGTGCTGAAGTCGCCGTCGCTTCCCATCGGCTCCGCCGTCATGTGTTCGACTCCGCCTGCTATGACGCAGTCGTGGAAGCCCGCGCGTACGTTGGCGGCTTGCTGGTTGATCGCCTGCTGTCCGCTGCCGCACTGTCGGTTGACCTGGACGCCGGGTACGTCGACGTCCCATCCGGCGACGAGCGAGACGAGGCGGGCGATGTTGTAGCCTTGTTTGCCTTTCGGGGTCACGCAGCCGTAGGCTACGTCTTCGATGTCTTCGGCGGGGTCGAACCCTACGCGTTCTTCGAGCGCCAGCAACGGCGCGGCGCCGAGGTCCTGGGGATGTACGTTCGAGAAGACTCCATCCTGTTTTCCGAACGGCGTTCGCACCGCGTCTACTATGACAGCCTCTGTCATGGCAGGCTCTTGGTGAGCCCCGGGTATGTAGTTTGCGCCACAGCTGCACGGCTCGGTATCTCCACGGCTCCGTACGGACGGGAACCTACTACGGGCTTGTAGTTCAGGACAGCGAACGCCGGGCTCGCGGCCGAAGCCACCGAAGCACGTATGTACCGTCCGCCGCAGGCTTCGACATGACGTTCACGCTCCCCGAGCAAGTGGTTGTCGAGGAGTTCCTGCCGGCGTTCCGCTCGGCTCTCGCTACGAAGCTCGACGAGGGTGGCATGACTCAGCAGGAGATATCCGACTGCATCGGCGTGAGCCAGCCGGCCGTGAGCAAGTACGTCTCCGGCGAGGTCTCGGTCGAAGACGTCGTCACCTCGGACCCCGGCTTCGAGCGGACCGTCGAGGAGCTAGCGGCGGGCTACCTGGAGGGCAACCTCGGTGAGTTCGAGGCCCTCGGTCGTGCGCTCGACCTCGTGGAGACTATGGAGGACCGCGGCCCTATATGCGAGCTACACGAGCGCAGGCAGCCGGACCTGCGCGGCCGGGGATGCGACCTCTGCGTCGGCGGGAGCCGTTCTTCACGAGAGAGCCTCGTGCTCGACGACGTCCGCCGGGCGGCGAGGAAGCTCGAGTCCGCTGCCGGCGCCGGCGAACTCGTGCCGAACGTCGGCTCGAACGTCGCCCGAGCGCTCGAAGGAGCCGAGGACGTGCTCGACGTCGCCGCGATACCCGGCAGGATCTACGTGATGCGAGGCCGTGTCTACGTTCCCTCGCAGCCGGAGTTCGGGGCTTCGGAGAACGTCGCCCGGGTGGCGTTGAAGTCGCTCGACCGCGGCGGCGGAGGCGGCGCGGTCAACGTCGCGACTCACGACGGCTTGCTCGACGCCGCCCGGTCGCTGGGGTACACGGTACGGGAGTTCGACGCCGGGAGAGGCGAGCGTGCAAGCGAGCTAGAGAGCGCGATGTCGACCGGCGTCCCCGACGTCGTCTATCATCGAGGTGGGTTCGCGGTCGAACCGGTCTCGTACTTCCTCGGGGACTCCGCCGTCGACGCCGTCGACCGTCTGCTGGAAGCCGCTGGGCTCTGGCGCGAAGAACGAGACGAGTAGTCTGTAGTCTCCTGTATCCGTCTCGGCGGTCGTTTTAGGCGTCGGCGTAAATCCGCTCTATCTCGTCGGCGTGACGCTTTATGATGTTCCGGCGTTTCTTCTTGAGGCTCGGCGTCAGCATGTCGTTGTGCTCCGTCCACTCCTCTGCGACGAGCTCGAACTTCTTGATGGTCTCGTAGCCCTCGAGCCCGGTGTTGACCTCGTTGACCTCCTCCTGTATCCAGTCGTGGACGACGTCGACGTCTACGAGGTCCTCTGGGTCGTCCGGGAGGTCGACGCCTTCGTCTTCCGCGCGAGAGCGCACGCCTTCGAAGTTAGGGACTATCAACGCCGACGTGAACTTCTTGTCGTCGGCGACGACCATCGCTTGCTCGACGAGGGGGCTCGTCGAGAACGCGTCCTCTATAGGGGCGGGCGCGAGGTTCTTGCCCGTCGACAGGACGAGTATCTGCTTGACGCGCTCCCGGAACTCGATGTAGCCGTCGGGACGGACCTCGACGATGTCACCCGTCCGGAACCACGCGTCTTCGGTCGCTTCGCCGCCGTGTTCCTCGACGTCGGCCACGTCGACGTCCTCGAACGCCTCCGCCGTCCGGTCGGGCATGTTCCAGTAGCCGCTCGTGACGTTGTCGCCGCGGACGAGGAGCTCGCCGACCTCGCCGCCCTCGCGCGCCTGCTGGCCGCTCGCCTGGCTACCGTCGACCTTGACCTCGAGCTCGCAGACCCGCGGCCCTATCGTGCCTATCTCGGGGTCCTCGATGGGGTTGACGCTGACGAGCGGCGACGTCTCCGTGAGCCCGTACCCCTCGATTATCGGGAGGCCCATGCCGTGGTACAGCCTGCAGAGGTCGGGCGACAGGCTTCCTCCGCCGCTGATGAAGAACTCGACCTCGCCTCCGAGAGCTTGCTTGACGTTGCTGAACACCAGGCGGTCGGCGAGGCCGTAGCGCAGTCGTAGCCACGCGCCTGGGCTGTCGGCTTCCTGGTACTTCCTGCCGACCTCCGTCGCCCAGTCGAATATCTTCTTCTTCACGGGGCTCTCGCTCGCCTGCTTGCGTATCGCTTCGTACATCTTCTCGTAGACCCGTGGGACGCTGGTGCCGCCCGTCGGCCTGACGGCGGCGAAGTCCTCCTGGAGGGTGTCCGGGCTCTCGGCGTACGCGACCTCGGCGCCGAGGCCGAACATCAGGAACTGGCTGAACCGCTCGTAGCTGTGGGCGAGAGGCAGGAACGAGACGACGCGGGTGTCGGCCTCGAGCGTCGGGAGGCTTTCGTCCTTGTCGGGCCGCGGTCCAAGGCGCTTGTACACCTGGTTTATCGACGACCGGAAGTTGCCGTGCGTGCACTTCACGCCCTTCGGCTGACCCGTCGTGCCGCTCGTGTAGATCAAGGTGCAGAGGTCGTCTAGCGACGTCTCCTGTATCCAGCCGTCGAACTCGTCTCGGTCGAAGCTCTGCTCTCCCATCTCGTAGACGTCGTACAGGCTGTGGACGTAGTCGCGTTCGTCGTGTTTCGTCTGGTCTATGACGACGACGAACTCGAGGTCGAGGTCGTCTTCGACGGAGAACACGCGTTCGGCGACTTCGTCGTTCTCGCAGACGACGCCCATCGAGTCGTTGTCGCCGAGGAGGTATTTCGCCTGTCGCGCCGACGAGCTCTTGTAGACGCTGGTGACGACGGCGCCGCGCGACAGCAAGGCGTAGTCCGACAGCGCCCACTCGCACCGGGTGTCGCTGAATATACCGACGCGGTCGCCGCGTTCGACGCCGAGTTCGTCGAAGCCCTTCGCTAGGCGCTCGACGGCTTCGCGCATCTCCTCGTACGTCACGCTCTCCCAGTCGCCGTCGTCGGCCTCGGGGTAGACACCCGGGGTTATCGAGCGCTCGTAGACCCCGCCTTTCAGTCGCTGGGCGGCTTCGTCGGCGTGGCTCTCGGCGGCGTCCAGGAAGAGCTCCGGCAGCGTCGACTCGCCTACGACGCCGCCCTCGTACTCCACCTCGGCCTCGAACCAGTCTCGTTCCTCGAGGGGTCGCATACGTACCCTTCAGCTAGACGGCCTAAAAGGTTGATGGCGGTTCCAGTTCGGCGTGCCGCCGCGGACGGACGCGACTACCGCTCGGGAACCAGGCTCGCTCGCGTGAACTCCTGTTCGGCGCTGCCGCGCAACGCCTCCTGAGCTTCCTCGAGCGGGAACGTTGCGTCGAGCAGGTCGTCGTACGGGTAGTCGTCGGCGTTGTCCTCGAGGAACTCGATGGCTTTCTTGAGGTACCAGGGCTGGTAGAACAGCTGGCTGTGTACGTCGATGCGGTTGAGGGTTAGGTCCGCTGGACTGAACTCGGTCTTGAGCTGAGCGCTGATGTTACCTATCTCGATGTACCTGCCGGCGTTCCGCAGCATTCCGACGCCTTCGACGAAGGCCTCGGGGATGCCTGCGACCTCGATGCCGACGTCTGCTCCGTCGCCGTCGGTTAGCTGCTGGACCTTCCGGATGCGTTCGCCGCTCGTCTCGAGTTCCTTGATGTCGACGACGTGGTCGGCTCCGAACTCCTTCGCGCGTTCGATGCGTCCGTCGGCGCCTTCGACGACTATGACCTCGCAGCCGCTCTCTTTGGCGTAAGCGATGGAGTTGATGCCGAGGCCTCCTGCGCCCTGCACGAGCACGGTCTCGCCCTGGTTCAAGCCGGCTTGCTCGAAGCCGAAGATTATCTGGCTTAGCGCGCAGTTCGCGCTGGCGACGACGTGGTTCGGGAGGTCCTCGGGGACCTTGTAGAAGTGCTGGTCGGGCTGGACGTAGTAGTGGGTGCCGAACGTACCTCGGAAGTACGGGGGTATCGAGTGCGGCTGCATCCAGTCGCCCGTGCTCTTCACTATCTCGCAGGCGTAGAAGTCGCCGTGGCTGCAGCCAGCGCACTCGCCGCACGGCTGGAAGTAGACCGGCGTGATGATGTCGCCTTCTTCGACGCGTTCGCCCGCGGAGTCGGTGTCGACTCCGTCTCCTAGCTCGACGACGCGGAGCACGGCTTCGTGTCCGAGGACGGCTCCGGGGGGCACGGGGAACTCGCCCTTCCAGAAGTGGACTTCGCTGCCGCAGACGTTGGTCTGTATGACCTCGGTGAGCACGGCGCCGTCCTCGACGTCGGGTTTGTGCTCTATATCGACGATCTCGGTCTCCCTCTCTCCCTGGAGGGTGACGACCTTTCCGTAGCTCATCCTAGTACCTGAACTCGCTCTCTATCTCTGTGGCGCTCTCGACCATCGCGACCGACGCGTCGCTGTACTCCATGACCTTCTGCATGTCTCCCATGAGTTCGAACTTTCCGCTCATGAGGCCGTCGATGGCTCCTATCTCGCCTTTCGCTAGCGCCTTCCAGTTGCTGTACGGTCCGACTATCTCGAAGCCGTACTCCTCGTCGTCGGGGTCGTCGACAGGGTGGACCTCGTAGCACTCGCCGCCTTCCAGGCCGACGAAGTAACGTAGCTTGCCGTCGGGGCCGACGAACTCCTTCCACTCTGGGTCGTCTTCGAGTCCGTCGACGTCGGGTTCGATGGTGAAGACGAAGTCTCCGTTGAAGCCCTTGCCCCAGTCGCTTCCTAGCTCCGCGTACTCCTCGTTGGCGTTCAGCTGGTCTTTCCATTCGTCGATCCACTCTTCGCTCGGGAACTCTATCGCCATGTCTGACTCACCTACATGGAAGCGTGTGGGACCGCCATATATATCCTTCTCTCCGCCTGTCAAGTGTTAACGTTCCCCGGGGTCGGTTTCCGTTGTTACGGCGAGCAACATCCCGAGAAACGGAAAGACAGACGCCACCGGGCGAGCCAGCCGTAACGGTCGTACGGCTACGGCCTTGCAACCGAGGCACCGCGCGCGAGCAGCCGGGAGACCGAGCCCCATAACCCCGGGTGAAGCTTTTTGACGTCCGGCGTACCTGAGTCACCCGGAGACATGGATCTAGGACTCGACGACAAGACGGCGCTCGTAACGGGAGGCGGAGGACGCATAGGAAGCGAGGACTGCATGGTTCTCGCGCGAGAGGGAGCCACCGTGGTCGTGCTCGACGTCAACCTCGAGGCCGCCGAGAACGTGGCGGACAAGGTCGAGGACGAGACGGGTGGAGACGCGCTCGCGGTCGAGTGCGACCTCACAGACCGCGACGACGTCGAGGAGACCGTCGGCGACCTCCGGGACAGAACCGGCGGCGTCGACGTCCTCGTGAACAACGCCGCGATGGTCGACGCCCGGAGCCAGGTGAAGGACTACGACGACGACACCTGGGACCGCGACATGGCCGTCAACCTCACGGGCACGTACAACATCACCCGGCAGGTGTTCCCCGGGATGTGCGACCGAGGCTGGGGCCGCGTCATCAACATGAGCAGCATGGCGGGCACGCACGGCGGCTTCGGACAGGCGTCGTACTCGTCGACGAAGGCCGCGATGATAGGCCTCGGCAAGACGCTCGCGCTCGAGGGCGCGCAGAACGGCGTGACGTCGAACGTCATCGCGCCGTCGATAGTCGTAGGCGCGCTCGCCGACATGGACATCGACACGCTCGAGAACATGGACGAGTACTTCGCGCGCATCGCGAAGGCGACGCCGATGCGCAAGCTCGGCAAGGAGGAGGACGTCGCCAACCTCATCGCCTACCTGTCGAGCGAGCAGGCGAACTACATCACCGGACAGGTGATAGGCGTCACCGGCGGAGTCGACCTCTTCAGCTTCTAACGCCAGGGAAGGAGAGCCGCATCGGCTCGACGGCCGCTACGCTACGTCGCCGCGCTCCCGCAGGGCTTCGACCTCGCTTTCCGAGTAACCGGCGTCGACGAGAACCTCGGCCGTGTGCTCGCCGCGAGTCGGGACGTCGTCGTCAGCCCCAGGGACGTCGGCGACGAACGGCGCGCCGACGGAGTCGAGGAGTTCGCCGCGCACGAGGCCGCGTTCGCGGGCGTCGTCGAGCGCCTCGCCCGGCGACTTCACGGGGCCGACGGGAACCTCGCTGACGTCGAAGAACTCCAACCAGTCGTCGGCCGCGCGCCCTTCGAAAATCGCCGCGATCTCGCTGCGTAGTTCGTCGCCCGCCTCCATGTGGCGGCTCGCGAGGTCGTCGCGGTCGACGGCTTCGCAGAACGCCCGCCAGAACTTGGGTTCGAGCGCCGCGAGCGTGACGTAGTCGCCGTCGGCGCACTCGTAGACGCCGTAGCACGCGAGACCGCCCGTCAGCTCCGTCTCGCCGGGACGCGGCGAGCCCCCGCCGGCGGCGTGCGACACGACGGCCTGACCCATCGACGTCACGACGTCGGTCATCGAGACGTCGACGTAGCCTCCGCCGTCACCTAGCTCGCGCGAGAGCAAGCCTGAGACGACGGCGAACGCCGCCGTCAGACCCCCGCTCATGTCCGCAACCGGATAGCCGGGAATGACGGGCTCTCCTTCGCCCGAGCCGGCGTCTCGCCCCCCGTCCTCGTCTCCCGCTCGGCCGTCGCCTGCTCCGCGCGCCCTCGTCATGTCGAGCAGGCCGGCGTGCCCGACGTAGTTGAGGTCGTGGCCCACGGCGTCGCTGCGCTCGCCCTCCTGTCCGTAGCCCGTGAGCGAGACGTAGACGACGTCGGGGTTGTGCTCGCGGACGGAGTCGTAGTCGACCCCGAGACGCGAGGCGACGCCGGGACGGAATCCCTCGACCACCGCGTCGGCTTCTCGCGCGACGGCGTGAAATGCGTCGCGGCCACCCTCCGACTTCAGGTCTAACGAGACGCTACGTTTGCCGCGGTTGACGGAGGCGAACAAGCCGCCGACTCCGTCTACCACGGGCTCGGTGTACCTCGCCATGTCGCCGGCGCCGGTGTCCTCTATCTTCACGACTTCGGCTCCGAGGTCGGCGAGCAACTGGGTCGCGTACGGACCGGGGAGCAGCCGGGTTAGGTCGACGACGCGTACGTCCGACAGATCCATGTGGAGCGCTCGGCCGCTAGCGTCATAGTTATGGCGGCACGTCGCCGGAGTCTTACGCGCCAATCCGGCCGAACGGTTATGGGACGCCACCTCAAACCCACGTGGCATGACGTCGGTCAACATGGAGGTGGACGAGGAAACCCGGATGATACTCGACAGCCTGACGGAGTTCGTCGAACAGGAGGTCGAGCCCCGGGAGGACTCGCTCGGCGAGGTGTACGAGAACCCCCGCCTTCGGAACGCGCCCGACGGCGCCGTCGCCGACGAGGTTCTCGACGCCGTCGACGAGATACGGAGGGCGAGCGCCGAAGCGGGGTTCTACGCGATGAACATGCCCGAGGAACACGGCGGCATGGACGTCTCGAACGTCACGTGGTACAGGGCGAAGCGCCACGTCGCGGGGATGGGCCGCGGGCTACAGGAGTTCGTGCTCGCGGGCCCCGAGGGACCGAAGCCCCTGTTGCTGCAGGCGGAGGGCGACCAGGTTGACGAGTACCTCGAGCCGTGCATCCGGGGTGAGAAGACGACGGCGTTCGCGCTCACGGAGCCGTCGGTGGGGAGCGACGCCCCGGCGATGGAGACGTCAGCCGAACGAGACGGAGACGGCTGGGTTCTGAACGGCACCAAACAGTGGATTACCAACGCTCCGCACTGTGACTTCGCGCAGGTGTTCGCGCGCACCACGTCGGTGGACGAAGCCGGCCGCTACGGCGGAATCACGTGTTTCATCGTCGAGGCCGACGAGTTCGAGGTAGGCAGCCGTAACAACGCCGTCGGCTTCCAGGGCCTCCAGGCCGAGGTAGTGCTCGACGACGTCTACGTCCCCGAGGACCGCGTGCTCGGCTCGGTCGACGCCGCGTTCTACAACGCCATGGGCTTCCTGTCGCTCGGCAGGCTCGAACTCGGCGCTACGGCGGTTGGTATGGCGGACTACCTGTTGGACGCCGCCGTGGAGTACGCCAACGAGCGCGAGGCGTTCGGCAGGCCGATAAGCAAGTACCAGCAGGTGACGACGAAGATAGCGAAGGGCCGCGCGCGGACGTACGCCGCAGACGCAGCGGGACTGAGGCTGGCGTGGCAGATGGACGACGGCCAGCAGACCGTCGAGGAGAGCTCGATATTCAAGTGGTTCGCGACAGACAACCTCTGGCAGGTGGCGGACGACACCGTGCAGATACACGGAGCCAACGGTCTTTCGGAGGACAACCCCTACATGGACTGCCTGCATCTCGCGCGGCTGCTACGCATCGTGGAGGGCACGGACGAGATTCAGTTGAACACCGTGGCGCGTCAGAACGGTCTGCTGTAGGTCGTCGGTCGGCTCGCTCAGTCCTCGGCTTCGACTTCTTCGTCGGCCTTCTCCGTCGCGCTGCCTTCGTCTCCTCCGTCTGCCTGCAGATTCTCCACCTTCTCGTTGAGCTTGCGGTTCCTGCGCTCTAGCTCGTCTATCTTCTTGCGGAGCTTCTTGTTTTCCTTCTCTAGCTCTTGGACTTCGACGACGGCGTGTCTCTCGTACTCTTCGTCGAGCCTCTCGAGTATCTGTTCGCGGAGCGACGACTCGGCGTAAGGCAGCACGCGGACGGCTTCGTTCGTGTAGTCGAACTTTATGAGGCCGAGCTTGAAGGTGAGCTTCATGCCGTCGCCGAAGTCCTTGGCTAGCTTCTCGGTGAAGCTGAAGTGGTAGGTGAGCATGTCCTTGGCTTCTCCGCGTTCGTACGTCTCTACGAGCGCCTCCCAGAAGTCGTCGGCTTCGGCGTCGAGCAGGGGTTCGAGGTCCTCGGCGACCTCTTCGAGGCGTTGTTCGAGGACTTCCTCGAACTCGTCGGCTCTGTCGCCGTGGTAGTTCTGGTAGAAGAAGTCGTTCGCGAGGAACCTGTCGCGGTACCTCGACGGGTCGGAGTCTCCGTCCTTCATGTCCTCGGACAGGTCGAGGATTGTGTTGAACTCGTTCTGGAGGGTTATCTTGATGACGTTGAGCTCCTTCTTTATCAGCGGGCTGAGGAGGAGCTTGGCTATGCTGTTGCCCGGGAGGAACCCGAGGCCGATGACGGCGAGCGGCTTGAACTCCTGGAGGGCGTACTCCATAACGTCGTCGAGGAAGACGTGGAGCTGGTTTCTTACGGCTTCTTTTCCCATGTTGTCAAAGCAATACACGCCGTCGGCATCATAAGTCTTCCCCAGTACGGGGCCGTTTAGACGTCCGTCGAAGACACGTAAGCCGTGCTTAACAGCCGTCCGTCGCGACGACGCACTACGGACGAAGACCTACCTCTCGAGGACAGCGGGCCGAAACCGCGTTCCCGCGTTCAGAATACGTCGTCAACCCTGCGCGCGAGCCGCCGTCGGAGCGCGGCCTCGCCGTGGCTTATCGAACGCAACGCCTCGTCGGTGTACTCGACGGAGACCGACATGGGGCCGCGTCCCACCTTGGCGCAGAGACGCAGGTCGTCCCGGTAGTCGTACAGGGTCGACGAGTAGTCGAAGTGGAAGTCGACGAGCTCGCGCGCCTCGCTCTCGTCGAAAGCCTCGTAGGCGGCGTCCCAGAACTCCGTCCTGCCCGTCTCCATCATCATACCCATGTCGCGCGCCATCACGCGTAGCCTGTCGACTAGATCCGCCTCTATCGTCGGGTCGCGACAGCTGTCGACGAAGACGTCTTCGTCGAGGAAGCGCTCTCGGTAGACTGAGAAGTCGTGTGGTTCGCCGCGGGCGCGGCGTTCGGCGAGGTCGAGCACGACGTCGAACTGGCTGGATATCCCGCCGTGGAAGCGCTGGACCTCCCGGGATATCAGCGGCCGGGCTATCGACTTCGCCGCCGAGTTCCCCGGCAGCCTCGCGCCCGACACTACGCGGAGGGGCTCCATCTCGGCCATCGCGTCCTGCATCACGGTGTCGACGAAGTCGTCGAACCTGTGTTCGAGCATCCGTCGGCACCTGGCTACTTCGTCCGACGCGTCCCTGGTCTCTCCGGCTACTCCGCTCAACCCTGCGTCCATTACCCTGTGAGTTCCTGGCTCTGGTATAAAGGACCTTCGACGGAGCGCCACGCTAAGTTCGACGTACGACGTAAGAACCCTCGACGACGTGCGCCAGACGTCAGACGCACGGCGGACGCCCCGCCCGAAGACCTGCGGGGAAGCTAATATGAAGGAGCGGAGTCAACCCCCGGCAATGGAGCTACCCCCGGAGCTAGACGGAGTCCTCGAGGAAGTCGCCGACAGACACGGCACTCCGGCCTACGTCACCTCGCTCGAGACCGTTAGACGTCGGTACGAAGAGCTCCGGGAAACCCTCCCTGTCGACCGCGTCCAGTACGCCGCCAAGGCCAACACCAACCCGAGGGTGCTCGAAACCATAGCCGAGCTAGACGGAGCCCTCGACGCCGTCTCCCACGGAGAGGTCGAAGCCGCGTTGCGCGCGGGCTTCGACGCCGACGACGTGATGTACACGGGCGTCAACCCCTCTGACGACGAGATACGGAGGGTGGCGGAGGCCGGAGCAACCGTAAACGCCGACTGCATGAGCGTCGTCGACAGGCTCGCCGACCACCACGACGGCGAGATGGGCGTCCGCGTCAACCCCGACGTCGGCGCAGGCCACCACGACAAAGTCGTGACCGGCGGCGAGGGCTCGAAGTTCGGCGTGCCCCAGGACTCCGTAGAGCAAGTCTTCGACCAGGCGGCGTCGCTCGGCCTCGAACCCGTCGGACTCCACGCTCACGTCGGAAGCGGCGTGCTCGACCACGAGGAACTTCTCGAAGCCGCCGAAGCCGTCTTCTCCATCGCCCGACGGCTCGAAGCCAACGGCCGGGCGCTCGACTACGTCGACGTCGGCGGCGGCCTCGGCGTCCCCTACCGGCCCGGAGACCACCGCCTCGACCTCGAGGCGTACGCCGCCGGCCTCGAGGACGCCTACGACCTCGACGCCGACCTCGTAGTCGAACCAGGGAGGTACGTCGTGGCCGAGTCCACCGTGCTGCTCACCAGGGTCACGACGCGCAAACCCGGGTTCGCGGGCGTCGACGCCGGCATGAACACCCTCCTGAGGCCGTCGCTCTACGACAGCTACCACCACGTCTCCAACCTTTCGCGAAGCGCTCCCGTCGAACGGGTCGACGTCGTCGGACCCATCTGCGAGTCGGGCGACGTGCTCGCCGAGGACCGCGAACTGCCGGCGCGAGAGGGAGACCTGCTCGCCGTGCACACGGCGGGAGCGTACGGCGCAGTGATGGCGTCACGGTACAACAGCAGGGGTCTGCCGGCCGAGGTCGTCGTCGACGGCGACGACGTCGAGGTGGTCCGGGAGCGCGAGACGCCAGGCGACTTCCTCCTGTAGACGCTCCCGACGCGTCGTTCTCCGCCTTAAAACGTAAGCTTTGAACCTCCATCCCCGCCTACCCTCGGTATGATAGTCACCGTCAGCGGTCTGCCGGGGAGTGGGACGACGACGCTGGCGAAGCGGCTCTCCGACGCATACGACCTGGAGTACGTGTCCGGAGGTGACGTCTTCAGGGAGGAGGCGGAGAGGCGCGGTGTATCCGTAGGCGAGTTCAACCTGATGGTGGAGGAGGAACCGGAGATAGACCGAGAGCTAGACGAACGACAGACCGAGATAGCGAGGGAGCGCGACGACGTCCTGCTGGAGTCGAGGCTAGCGGGACACATGGCGGGAGAGCACGCCGACCTCCGGGTCTGGCTGAAGGCGTCCGAGGACGTCAGGGCCGAGCGGGTCGCGGAGCGCGAGTCGGTCTCCGTCGAGGACGCCCTCCTGAAGTCGCGCGAGCGCGAGGCGAGCGAGGCCAAGCGCTACATGGATCTCTACGACATCGACGTCTCCGACCTCGGTGTCTACGACCTCGTGGTCGACACCGAGCGGTGGGACGCCGACGGCGTCGAAGTCGTGGTGTCGGCGGCGCTCGAGGGATTGCCGTGAGCGTCTCGGCCGTGGAGTCCGGCGAAGCGTCGTTTGACGGCTCCGACGCGTCGCGGCCGTCGGCGGTCCGACCGTCTGACGCACGTCTGACACCCCTTCGTTTCGACTGGAGGTAGCCGGGTATGACCGACCACCTCGACGACGAAGCAGGGGACGTCGACCGCTCTCTCGTGGTCGTAGACAAGCCCGCGGGGCCGACGAGCCACGAGGTCGCCGCCTGGGTACGCGACATCGTCGGAGTCGACAGAGCAGCCCACACCGGGACGCTCGACCCCGGCGTGACCGGCTGCCTTCCCGTCTTGCTCGGAAAGGCCGCCCGCGCATCCGGAGTCCTCTCCGGCCGAAACAAGTCCTACGTCTTCGTGCTCCAGCTACACGACGACGTAGCCGCCCGTAGCCTCGACACCGCGCTCGCGGAGTTCGAGTCCGAGATATACCAGCGTCCACCCGTTCAGGGCAGCGCGTCCCGGGGCCTCAGGACCCGCCGTGTACACCGTCTCGAGAGGCTGGAGAGCCGGGGCCGACGCGCGCTCTGCGAAGTCGACTGCGACGCCGGCACCTACGTCCGCAAGCTATGCCACGACGTCGGACTCGCGCTCGGCGTCGGAGCGCACATGCAGGAGCTAAGGAGGACGCGAAGCGGGGAGTTCGACGTCGAAGACGCCGTCTACCTCCAGGACGTGGCCGACGCCGTCGCCCGCGACGACGGAACCCTCGACAGGTATCTCGTGCCCGTCGAACGCGCGCTCGAGACGCTGCCGCACGTCGAAGCCAGGCCGTCGGCCGCCGCGTCCGTCTCGCGGGGCTCGCCGCTCTACCCGCCGGGCGCCGTCGGCGAAGTCGACCTCGAGCCCGGCGAAACCGTCGTAGTGTCGCTCGACGGCGTCGCCGTCTGCGTCGGCGAGACCGCGGTCTACGACGGCGGCGTCGGCGTCCAGCCCCGCCACGTTCTCGTCGACCCCGCCGGCTGAGGCCGCTGGCGGGCCGCCGAGACCGGCTTCGGCGTGGGGACCACGTCTATAAGTGACCGAGGCTCGAAACCCCTCGTGAGATGGACACCGGAGAGATGGACACGGAGGAAGTCGTACGCGACCTGCCTTGCGACGCCAAGCTGGTCTACGTCGTCCTCGAGAAACGCGGGCCGTTCAGCTTCACGGAGCTGATGCACGAGACGTATCTCTCGGAGGACGAGACGCTGTACGCCGTCGCAGTCCTCGAAGAACAGGGCCTCGTCGACAGCCACGAGCACGAGGACGAGGAGATATACGGCGTCGACGGCTACCGGGACTGAAAGCTACGGGACGTCTCCCCGTGACTCCACACGCCTGTGGGTCAGCCGGCGAGCGACGCCGACACGGTAGCTTTAACCGACGGCATACAACAGTCGACCCATGAACGACAAGATAGAGTGGGCTCGCTCGTACATGCCCATCCTCGACGCCGTGCGCGAGCGGTTCGAACGCGAGAGACCGCTCGACGGCGTCGTCGTCGGCATGGCGATGCACGTCGAAGCCAAGACCGCCGTGCTCGCCGAGACAGTCGCCGCCGGCGGCGCCGAGGTCCACGTCACCGGCTGCAACCCTCTCTCGACGCACGACGACGTCTCCCAGGCGCTCGACGACACGCCGGGGATACGTAGCTACGCCCGCCGCGGCGTAGACGAAGACGAGTACTACGAAGCCATGGACCGAGTGCTCGACGCCGAACCCGACGTCACCGTCGACGACGGCGCCGACCTGATCATGCGGCTGCACGAAAACAGGCCCGAGCAGATAGACGGCGTTCTCGGCGGATGCGAGGAGACGACGACGGGCGTCCACCGGCTTCGAGCGATGGACGCAGACGGCGCGCTCGATTACGGCGTCTACGCCGTCAACGACACACCGATGAAACGCCAGTTCGACAACGTCCACGGCACCGGCGAGAGCTCGCTCGCCTCCATCGCGATGACCACCAACCTGCTTTGGGCGGGCAAGACCGTCGTCGTCGCGGGCTACGGCTACTGCGGACGCGGAGTCGCGAGGAAGGCCGCGGGACAGGACGCCGACGTCGTCGTCACCGAGGTCGACCCCAGGCGGGCGCTCGAAGCCCACATGGACGGCCACACGGTGACGACGATGGACGAAGCCGCGGCGGAGGGCGACG
>JBKGYY010000014.1:0-19622 GCA_046545855.1 Halobacteriales archaeon
ATCCTGCTCGTTCGGTCGCCTTCGGACCACGTCTACGAACTCCGGTAGGTGTGGCTCGCGCTCCTCGGGAGGCTACCTGAGTCGGACGGCGCCGTCGCCACCGGCTTCGACGTCTTCGAGCGACTCGAAGCCCCGGCGGAGTTCGTCGTAGCTCTCGTCTATCTCCTGCACTATGACCTTGACGTCGGCCGTCGCAGGCAGAAAGTTGGTGTCGTCCTGCCACCTGGGGACGACGTGCGTGTGAAGGTGGTCGTCTATCGAGCCGCCTGCGCCGGACCCGAGGTTGAGACCGGTGTTGTAGCCGTCGGGCTCGAAAGCGCGTTCCATCGCCTCGAAAGTCAGTTGTTTGACGCGTGCGTGGTCGACTACGTCGTCGTGCGACAGCTTCTCGTATCGGGCTTCGTGGGCGGCGGGCACGACCATCGCGTGCCCCGGGTTGTAGGGACTGTGGTTCATGACGACGAACGTGCGTTCGCTTCTCGCTACGACGAGGGAGTCTCCGTCGTCGTCGGCCTCCCACATCTCGCAGAAGACGCAGCCTTCGGACGCGGGTTCGCGGCGTCTCACCCAGTCTATGCGCCAGGGCGCGAACAGCCTGTCCATGTGTTAGGGTGTCGGGCGTCTTACATAACTCCGCCCGGTCGAACCCGTGGTGGTCACGCTCCGGGCGGGCCCAGGTTTATGTCGTGGGCCGTCGACCTGGATGTATGGACGAACCTGAGGTATCTGTCGACGTCAAGACGCCCGAGGAAGCCGTGGAGGTCGACGACGCAGCCGACCTCGTCCGTCGTCTACGGTCGGCGTTCGGCGGCCTGCTGTGGACGGCGCGCGTCGAAAGCGGCGGCGACGTCGTACACGCGACGGGAGAGGGATGGAGTCTCGAGGTGCGTCCGCGGGAGGACGAGGTCGTGTTCGAACCCGCGGGTTCGAGCCTGCGTCTCGTCCGCTCGGTCGAGGACCTCGATTCGGTGGACGCGGGCGACGACGGAGTCGAGTTCTCGTTCGGCCGCGAAACCGTGGTGCTCGGCATGGGCGTCGACCACGTGGTCCGCCGTGGCTGACGTCGGCGGGGGCGAGAAGGCCGACGGAGACGCGGACGACGTCGAGGGAGGTTCGGCGGAAGACGTCGAGATAGACGTCGAGGCCGCGGAGGGGGAGCCGCCGCTGGAAGGCAGGCGGGACCCCGACGGCGACGACGCGGACGACGGGGGCGGCGTGTTGGGCTGGCTCCTCCGTCTCTTCGTCGGCCTCTTGGAGCTACTGCTCGGTGTCGAGGTACGTCGGCTCCGCAGGCGAGCCGAGCGGGTGGAGCGCCGCGGTCGGCGTCTGCTGGCGCTCGCCGGCGTCTTCCTCGCGCTGGCGTCGCTCGCGGCGTTAGTCTGGCTTCTCGTCGGCGTCGTCTGGCTCGCGGAGAACACGTCGCTGTCGGGCGACGTCGTCTACTTCGCTCTCGGTGGGCTGACGGGCTACGTGCTCGCGCTCGCTGCCGGCTACGTCTACGGTTGAACGCGGACGAGGGCTTCCGGGATGTTTAATGGATTCCCGGTGGTCTTCGTCGTATGGATGAACGAGTCGTGGAGCACGCCCGCGTGCTCGTCGACTGGTGTATAGACGCCGGCGAGGGCGACTTGGTCGTGGTGTCCGCGAGCCCCGAGGCCGAGGAGCTAGTGGTCGCCCTCCACCGCGAGCTAGGGGAGCGTGGCGCCGAACCCGTGACGCTGTACTCGTCGGACGAAGCGAGCCGGGCGTTCCTGAAGGCGCACGACGGCGACTTCGTGCTGCCGGAGCACGCGCTGGCTCTGTACGAGGCCTCGGACTCCGTGGTCTCGGTCCGGTCGGATCCGAACCTCTCGGTGATGTCGGACGTCGACGGCGAGACTCTGGCGGAGCGTTCGCGTGCGACGAAGCCGTTGCAGGAGGAGCGGCTGTCGAAGGACTGGGTGTTGACGCAGCATCCGACGAACGCTCACGCGCAGAACGCCGGGATGTCGCTGGAGGAGTACCGTGACTTCGTCTACGACGCGACTTTGCGGGACTGGAGCGAGGTGGAGGAGACCCAGGAGGTTCTCCGCGAGCGTCTCGACGGGGCGTCGGAGGTCCGCGTGGTCGCCGACGAAACGGACGTGAGGATGAGCGTGGAGGGCAACGTCGCGGTGAACTCGGCGGGCCGTCACAACATGCCGTCGGGCGAGGTGTTCACTGCCCCGGTACCCGACAGCGTAGAGGGTCACGTTTTGTTCGACAAGCCGTTGATCCACCGGGGCCGTGAGATGGAGGGTGTCTACCTGGAGTTCGAGGACGGCGTCGTAGTGGAGTTCTCGGCGGAGCGCGAGGAGGACGCTCTCGCCGACCTGCTGGACACCGACGAGGGCGCGCGTCGTCTGGGCGAGCTAGGTATCGGTACGAACCGCGAGATAGATCGTTTCACGAAGAACATATTGTTCGACGAGAAGATGGGTGAGACGGTTCACATGGCTCTCGGGAGGGCTTACGAGGAGAACGTAGGCGAGGGTGTCGAGCGCAACGACAGCGCCGTCCACGTCGACATGATCGTGGATGTCTCCGGCGGCCGGCTGGAGTTCGACGGCGAGGTTGTCCAGGAGGACGGTCGTTTCGTCTGGGAGTGACGGCTCTCGCTCCTGGTGGTTTGGCTCGCGCGCTCCGTCGGCGTTGTTCTACGCGTGTACCTTGGCTTCTTCCTCTCGTGTTTCTCGTTTCTGTTCATCTTCTTCGCGTAGTTCGACTTCGATTGGCTGTGTCAGGTAGCACATACCTTAATTATAGATAGTTAGAGATACTAAAGGCTTTCGCGCCCCAGACCCGAGACAGACGTAGACAGACAAAGGAAGAACCACGGGACTGCAAGACGACGGAGTCGGCGAACGACGGACGTCGGCCACGCCTTCGACGACATCGAAAAGATACATACGTACCCACCCGCTACCCCGACCGATGAACGTCCGCAAGAGCCTGTGGCACACCGTCGGAATGGGTTTCTTCACCCTCGGGCTCGAACGCGAGGTCCACAGACGCGCGGGACGCGTCGACGACACCCTGCCCCGCGTCTCCACCAAAGGACACTTCGACGTCCGGTGGGGCGAGACCAACGGCCAACCCCGAGCGACCGGCATCCCGCCGATCGCGCTCGTCGAACGCATGGGGCGCGTCGAACTCCAGCCCGGACACACGTACACGGACTACGACGTGCTCGGCGACTTCCCAGAGCCCGAAGACGTAGACGAACTCACGGTATTCGTCCACGGATGGCTCGCCGACCCCGACAGCTCGCTCGGCAGGATATCGATGATGAGGGGCGCGCTCCACAAGGGCGGCGACTACGAGCACGACGTCGTCGGCTTCACCTGGGACTCCGACGGCCAGGGACTCGGATGGAGGCACGGCAACGAGATAGCGGCGAAGAACGGCGGCAAGCTAGCCCAGTTCACCTACGACTACGGCGAAAGACACGACGTACCGATAAGGTACGTCACGAACTCCGCGGGCGCGCGACCGGCGCTCGAAGCCCTCCGGGTGCTCCAGCGCTCCGGCGAACGAGACGCCGTCGAGTCCGTGAGCATGCTCGGAGCCGCCGTCGACAGCCGCTCGGTAGCCCGCGGCGGCCGGTACTACAAAGGCGTCAGGGACTCCGCCAAGGCAGTCCACAACTACTGGATACGCCACGACGGAACGCTCAACGAGTACTACCGCGCAGCCGAGCTAGAGGACGCGCTCGGCGGAACGGGAGCGAAAGGCGAGACGCCAGACGGCTACGAGGACCACAACGTCAACAGCGTCCCCGACCACTTCAGCTACTTCAGGAAGGGTCACGGCTGCATCGAACGCGTGGTCGAGGACTTCGAACGAACGAGCGAGGAGAGACGGTAGGCGAGTTCTAAGCCCTGCGCCTCCGAGCCACACCGGCGCCCAAGCACAGCGCCAGGGCTCCGACTGCGAAGCCCATGCCCGGCAGACCCTCGTCCTCGTCGCCTCCTTCGTCCTCGCCGCTCGAGTCTTCCTCGGTTTCCTCCTCGTCCCGTAGCTCGACGGACTCGGTGGACTCGAGGCCCGCGTCGTTGGTGACGGTGACGTTGACGTCCTCGACGGAGTCGTCGACGGAGACGGTCTCGCCTTCACGCGTCTCACCGCCTACGTCCCACGTTATCGAGTCTATAGCGCCGTAGACGTCGTACGAACCCGAGGCGTTGAGGAGGACTTCGCCGTCTCGTTCCCCGCGCTCCACTTCGACGACGGGTTCGGTGGACGCGAGGACGGCGAACTCGGAGAACGAGGTGTTGGCTCGAACGGTCGGCGTGTCCTCGTCGACCACCGAGGTGTCGAGCAGCCGCCAGCCGCCGTCTCTCTTCGCGACGTGGAGATGGTGGGGGCTGACGTCACCCGAGTACTCGTACTCCAGGTCGCCTCGGTCGACGTCTGCGTCGACTTCTATCTCGAAAACCGCGACCTGAGACCCGGGTAAGTCGTCTGCTTCGATGGCTCTCGCGGAGACGTCTCCTTCGACGTCGCCGGGGAACGAGACAGCGAGCGAGAGGTCGTCGAAGGCGGCGACCGAGCGGCCGTCTCTCTCGCGGAGGCCCACGACGTCCTCACCCGACTCTTCTTCGGGGGGCGTGGGCATCGAGACACCGCCGGAGTCGTCTTCCTCGTCTCCCTCCACCACTATCTCTGCGCGGTCGTAGGCCGCGGGATGCAGGTTGCTGGCTATCTTGGACATCGGCTCGACGACGCGGGGCGCGGCCTGCTGCAGGTGGTCTCCGTCGACCGAGAGCACCTGGTCTCGCTCCACCGCGTTGGTGTCGTTGTACGGCTGGGTGGAGCCGTCGAACGCGACGGTGTCGGGGTAGACTATCCAATCGGGGTCGTTCTCGTTTAGCGCGACCGTCAGCTCCTCCTCGCCGAGCATTATCCAGGGACGTGTCGGGTGTTCGTAGCCGTCGAAGACGTTGTCCGCTCCGCTGTCGGCGAGGAGGTCGTGAACGAACGAGCCGTCGGTAGTCGTGCTCGTGCTGCCGCTGTTCTCGCCTCCGAAGTAGAACGTCGGCTCCGGCGTCTCGCCCTCGACGGCTGTGTTTATGACCTCTATCTCGTGTTGCATGTCGTCGACGACGCCTTCGGCGGAGGCGCAGGAACCGATCAGCCTGCCTTTGACCCGGGTCTTGTCGTATATGTCCCGTATAGAGAGGGCGTCGCCGTAGCTGTGGACGGTGATGTTGGCGTCTCGTAGTGTGTCGACGATGGGGTCGTTGTATATCAGCGAGCCTATCACGATGTCGGGGTCGAGCTCGATGATGTTCTCCGCCGTGCCGTCCCCGAACGTGCCGTCGGTCTCGTACTCGGTGACGACGTCGGGTACGTCTTCGACCTCTGGGTACGCGCGCTTGGAGTTCGTCTCCGTGCCCACGATGCGGTCGGTCTCGTTCATCTCTATCAGTGTCTGGGTGGCGCCGGGCGTCAGGGTGACGACGGTGTCGGCGGGCTCTTCGAGCGTCATGTTTTCGCCGGTTGCGTCGGTTGTCTCGTAGGGGTAGCTACAGTCGTCCTGTGCGACGGCGGGCGCCGTCGAGGCGATCGCTAGCGCGAGAAACGCGAGGAGCGCGACGGACGCGACTCGGTGGCGTTGGTTCATGGTCCCAACGGCGTGCCTACACAATAAAACTTTATCTAAGTCCAGTTGATTTAACAGGCGTGGCGAGCCACAGCACCACCCGAAAGACCACCAGAACGCCTGCTGGCCGCGCTCTCGGCTGGAGCCTCGGACTCGTCGGAGCCCTCTGCCTAACCGCCGTCTACGCCGCAGGAGTCGGAAGCCTCGAGATACCTCGAACCGACGTGGCCGCCATCGTCCTACAGAACGCTCTCGAAAACCTCGAGACCATCGGCATCGAAGCCCCCACCTTACACGCCGGCCCCGACTACCACGAGACAGTCGTGCTCGACATACGCCTGCCGCGCGTCGCCGTAGGCGCGACGGCGGGCTTCGCGCTCGGTGCAGCAGGCGCCGTCATGCAGGGTTTCTTCAGGAACCCCATGGCCGACCCCACGATAGTAGGCGTGTCGAGCGGCGCGGCCGTCGGAGCCGTCGCAGTCATCGCGCTCTCCATCCCCGTCAACCTCCATCTCGCGGCGTTCGCAGGCGCCCTCGTCACGGCGTTCGGCGTCTACGCTCTCGCGACACACGACGGCCGCACGGGCGTAGCCGACCTCTTGCTCGCCGGCGTCGCCGTCCAGATGTTCCTCGGCGCCGTCGTCAGCCTCATGATATACACGAGCGACGACCACGCGATGCGAACCGCCGTCTACTGGCTCATGGGAAACCTATCGCACCAGAACTGGAGCGAGTTCGCCGTCAGCGCGCCCGTCGTGGCCCTCGGCTTCGCCGTCATGATGCACAGGAGCGCCGCCCTGAACCTCCTCGCCGTAGGCGAGAGACAGGCGCACACCCTCGGAGTCGACGTCGACCGCACGCGAGACGTCCTGCTCGCCGTCAGCAGCCTCGTTACCGCCGCCGCAGTCGCCGTCGTAGGCGTGGTCGGCTTCGTCGGACTCGTCGTGCCGCACGCCATGCGCCTCGTCGTCGGCCCCGACCACAGGGTGCTCGTACCCGCGAGCGCCGTCGGAGGAGCGACTTTCTTGGTCGGAGTCGACGGCCTGGCGCGCGACGTCACGGGAGGCGGCGAGCTACCCATCGGCGTCGTGACCGCTCTCGCCGGAGTGCCGTTCTTCCTCTACCTCCTGCGCAAACGAGGTGCGTACGACCTGTGACCACCGTCTCGGTCGAGGACGTCGTCGTGAGGAGAAACGGCGAGACCCACCTCGACGGAGTGTGCCTACACGTCGGCGAGGGCGAGTTCGTGGGCCTCGTTGGCTCGAACGGAGCCGGCAAGACGACGCTCTTAGAGTGCGTAAACGGCGTAACCTCGCCCGACGGAGGCCACGTCGAGGTAGGCGGGCGCGACGTCGGTTCGACGTCATCGAAGGAGCTCGCGAGGAAGGTGGCGACGATGCCTCAGAACCCATCGATAGGCTTCGACTACTCTGTCGAGGAAGTCGTCGAGATGGCGCGACACCCCCGTCGAACGGGCGTCTTCGACGTCGACGGCGACGACGTAGACGCCGCCCTCCGCGCCACCGACACCCTCTGCTTCCGCGGCAGACGGGTTTCGACGCTCAGCGGCGGAGAGCTACGTCGCGTGCTCCTCGCTCGATGCATCGCCCAGGACACCCCCGTGCTCTTGCTCGACGAGCCGACCGCGAACCTCGACGTAGGAGCCGCCGTAGAGGTGTTCGAGAAAGTTCGCGGCCTCGTCGACGGCGGACGAACTGTGCTCGCCGCGGTACACGACCTGGGTCTCGCGGCTAGGTTCTGCGACCGCATCGTGGCGCTCGACGACGGCGAAGTCGTAGCCAGGGGCGACCCCGCCGACGTCCTCGGCAGCCAGGAGACCGAAGACGTGTTCGATTCCAGGCTCTACGTCGGCCTCGACGCCCTGCCGTCGGTGACGGCGTATGGAGGCTCCGGCGTCGGCGGAGAAACCGTGCACGTCGTCGGCAACGGCGACCGTCTCGCCGAAGCCGTGGTCACCGAGTGGACGGCGGGTAACGAGGTAACCGCCGGTCCCGTTCGCTCGACGGACGCGTCGTACGACGTAGCCGTCGACCTCTGCCGGGAGGTCGTCGCCGTCGACCGTCGGGACGAGTTCGAGGAGGTCGGGAGCCGTCTCGACGCGCTCGTCGAAGAAGCCGACGAAGTAGTGCTCGCGGCCTCCGTCGAGACCGGTCTGCTCGAAGACGCCTTCGAGGCTGTAGGCCGGGACGTCGACGTCGTCGATGGCACGCCGGCCCGCCTCACGAACCGTGAACTCCGGAATAGTAAACTGTAAACCGTTTCCGGACCTGTCGCCGTTATGATTGATTTCGCCGCGGCCAGCACGCACCTTTTGTTCGCCTCTATCTGGGTTGGCGGCGTCTTCTTCATGGCTTTCGCGGTCGTGCCCGCTGCACGCGACGGCCGGCTCGACGCACGTCTGCTCTCGGTGTTCCTCGACAGGTTCGGGAAGGTGTCGCTCGTGAGCGCCGTCGTGCTGTTCGTGACCGGCGGCCACATGGCGGGTACGCGGTACAGCGTGGAGTCTCTGACGACGTCGTTACCCGGCTACCTCGTCCTCGTCATGCTCGTGCTCTGGGCGGTACTGCTCGGCCTCCTCCAGTACGGTGGATACAGGCTCGACCGAGACGTCGAGCGAGGCAGGGTGCGCGAGCCGGCTTCGTCGGCGCTGGTCTGGTACAGGCTCGCGGTCGGAGTCTCCGTCGTGCTCTTGGTCGTCGCTGCGGCGCTGTCGAACCCGGCCGAGCTCGAGACCGTCTTGCAGCATCTCTGATACAACCGAAGACCCTTGATGCGCTGCCGTATAAGTCGGGGTATGTCGGACCACGACCCCTACGAGTCTATGCAGCGTCAGGTCGACGAGGGCCTCAACCACGCCGACGTCGACGGACGGATGATGGAGACCATCAGGCGGCCGGACAAGCTCATCGAGTACTCCGTGCCCGTGGAGATGGACGACGGCGAGATAGAGGTGTTCCGAGGCTGGCGGTGTCAGTTCGACGACGCACGCGGGCCGTACAAGGGCGGCATCCGTTACCACCCGCTCGTCGACCCAGCCGAGATAAAGGCATTGGCGGGATGGATGACCTGGAAGACAGCGGTGGTCGACGTGCCGTTCGGAGGCGGGAAGGGCGGCGTCCAGTGTGACCCGAAGGAGATGAGCGACGGCGAGGTGGAGCGCCTCAGCCGGAGGTTCGCGAAAGAGCTACGTCGTCAGATAGGGCCGGAGTACGACGTGCCGGCTCCGGACGTCAACACGGGTCCGCGGACGATGGCGTGGATGATGGACACCTACTCGATGTTCGAGGACCGCACGGTGCCGGCTTCGTTCACCGGCAAGCCTCTCGAGATAGGTGGCTCTCACGGCAGGGTGGAGGCGACGGGACGCGGCGTTTACATAGTGACCAGGGAGGCCGTCGAGCACGCGGACGGGGACATCGCGGACTGCGACGTCGCCGTCCAGGGCTTCGGTAACGTGGGCTCCGTCGCCGCGCAGAAGTTCGAGCGAGCGGGCGCGAACGTCGTCGCCGTCAGCGACTCCTCGGGAGGTGTCTACGACCCCGGGGGGCTCGACGTCGACGCGCTCGCAGAGCACAAGCGAGACGGTTCGTTCGAGTCGTTCGACGCTCCCGGCGTGGAGCACGTCTCGAACCACGACGTCTTGACGGCGGACGCCGACGTCGTCGTGCCGGCGGCTCTCGAGAACGCCGTAGACGTCGAAGTGGCGGAGGAGATCGAGGCCGATCTCGTGGTGGAGGCTGCGAACGGTCCGACGACGCCGGACGCCAACGACCTGCTGGTCGACCGCGGGGTGGACGTGATGCCTGACATCGTGGCTAACGCCGGCGGCGTCGTCGTGTCTTACTTCGAGTGGGTTCAGAACCTCCAGAGGACGACCTGGTCGCCGCAGCGAGTCGAGGAGGAGCTAGAACGCAAGATGGTGGCGGCGTTCGACGGCCTCGTCGAGGCTCGGGCGTCGATCGACTCCGACTGCTACCGCCGGGCGGCGTACACCATAGCGCTGGAGCGCGTGGGGGAGACTTACGTGAGCCGCGGTCTGTTCCCATAGACGGACTTTGTTTTGGTAAGAGTAATCCGCCGGGGGTTGCTTGTCTCCGTATGGTCGGGTTCGACAGGTACGCTGCCGTAGGCGTCGCGGTGCTTCTGGGTCTGTTCGGGATCATGCTTGCGGAGTCGCTGGGTCTCGTCGGTGGGTTCGCTGTCTCGGCTCTGACGGGTTCGAGGGGTTTGGTCGTCGTCGCTTCGCTCGTCGTAGGCCAGGTTCTCGCGCTCTCGGGAGTCTACTTCGCGTTCGTCTGGCTCACGGACCGCGGCTTCAACTACGCTCGCGTCCGGACGCCCGACCTGGGTGACGTCGTCTACTCGGGCGTAGCGGTAGTCGGCATGTTCTTGGCTCTCGTCTCCGTGGGCTTCGTGGCGCAGAACGTCTTCGGTGTCGAGCCCGCCGTCCACTCTATTCAGACGCTCGTGGAGGACAACCCGGTTCTCGCGTTGTACCTCGTGCCGGTGTCTATCTTGGTCATCGGCCCGATGGAGGAGCTTCTGTTTCGGGGCCTGATACAGACCTACCTCGGGGAGTACTTCGACGTCGAGGTCGCCGTGGTTCTCGCGAGCCTGGTGTTCGCGGCGGTACACCTCGGTCCGTACGGCGTGCAGGCGGAGTCGCTGGGCCACGTCTTGGTTCCCGTCTCCGTCACTTTCGTCGGTGGTCTCGTGTTCGGTTGGCTGTACGAGGTGCGGGGAAACCTCGTGGCTCCGGCGGCCGCGCACGGCTTCTACAACGCGATTCAGTTCGGTCTGTTGTACGTGGCTATCACGTGGGAGCTTATGTAGTCTAGTACGGAGCCTGGTTCCGCCGCACCGCCCGAGTCGTCCAGTTTGTCGGGTGTTCCCGGGAGTTCTGTTGATGGGTATGCCGGTTGATTTGTACGTGCGCCCAGACGAGCTGCGGGAATCCCAAGTTAAATCATTAGGATTGCCTCTGATAAAAATCTTTTTATGCCCACGTCGACCAAGATTCATGTGAACGAGTGACATACCCACGGGTCCGAGAGCAGGACCACGAAGGGGGCTCCAGAGACACAAAATGACGCTAACACGACAGAGACAGAGATCCAACTGCGGAGTAGGCGTACTGATGGACCTCGACGGCGAGAAGAGCCACGAACTCGTCGAAGACGCCCTGGAGATAGTCGAGAACCTCGACCACAGGGGCGCTAGAGGAGCCGAGGAGAACACCGGTGACGGCGCCGGCATACTCGTCCAGAAACCACACGGATTCTTCGAAAGCCGAGTGGACGGACTGCCGGAGTTCGACGACTACGGAGTCGGCCAGCTCTTCCTACCGCGCGACGAAGACAAGAGACGGGAGATAGTCGAGACGGTCGAAGAAGTCGTCGAAAGAGAGGGATACGAGGTCGTAGCGTGGCGCGACGTACCCACCGACAACACCGACCTCGGCGAGACTGCGCTCGAATCCGAACCCGACGTCAGACAGCTGTTCGTCTCCCCGGAAGACGGACTCGAACCCCGTGAGCTGGACACCGGGCTCTACGTACTCCGACGGGTGATAGAGAAACACGTCGAAGCCGAGACCGACGACAGCGAACGGTTCTACGTCTGCTCGCTCGACCGACGCAAGGTAGTCTACAAAGGCCTGCTCACGAACTCGCAGGTCAGGACCTACTACCCCGACCTCGAGAGCGAGGACTTCGAGAGCGCTCTCGCGCTCGTCCACAGCAGGTTCTCCACCAACACCCTCGGAGCCTGGGAGCTAGCCCACCCCTACCGGAACATCGTGCACAACGGCGAGATAAACACCCTGCGGGGCAACGTCAACTGGATGTTCGCCCGCGAAGCCAACATAGAGAGCGACGTCCTCGGTGACGACATCGAACGCATAAAGCCCGTCACCAAGGAAGACCAGAGCGACACCGCCATCGTCGACAACGTCCTCGAGCTACTCGTCGAAAGCGGCCGCAGTCTCCCGCACGCCCTACGGATGCTCGTGCCCGAAGCCTGGGAGAAAGACCCCGAGATGGACGGCGACCGCCGCGACTGGTACGACTACCACTCGACCGTCGTCGAACCCTGGGACGGGCCCGCGTTGATAGCGTTCACCGACGGCTACGACGTCGGCGCAGTGCTCGACCGCAACGGACTCCGGCCCTGCCGGTACTGCGTGACACACGACGACCGGCTCGTCATGGCGAGCGAGACAGGCGTGCTAGACCTCGACCCGAGCGAAGTACGCGAGAAAGGCAGGCTGAAGCCCGGGCAGATGTTCCTCGCGTCCGTCGAACGAGGCCGCATCGTCCCCGACGAAGAGGTCTTCGAGGAGCTAAGCCACCCGCAGTACGGCGAGTGGCTCGAAGAGAACAGGATGGAGCTCTCCGACCACGTCGACCACGAGGCCGAGCTACCGAGCGAAGTGCGCGACGACATACACGCCTACCACCGTGCGTTCGGCTACACCGAAGACCACATCGAAGACATGCTCAAGCCGATGAGCGTGCAGGGCAAGGACCCCGTGGGCTCGATGGGAGACGACGCACCGCTCGCCGTCATGAGCGACCGCAACAAAACGCTGTTCGCGTACTTCAAACAGCTGTTCGCGCAGGTCTCCAACCCGCCGATAGACCACATGCGCGAGGAACTCGTGACGTCGATGTCGAGCCACGTGGGACACCAGTGCAACATGCTCGGCGAGAGCCCCGGGCACTGCCGACAGCTGAGGCTCGAGAGCCCCGTGCTCACCGACGAAGAACTCGAGTTCGTGAAGTCGCTCGACCGCGACGGCCTGAGCGCGAAGACGCTCGACGTAACCTACGAGCGCGGCAGCAGGTCGCTCGAAGACGCCGTCGAACGCCTGCGACGGAGGGCGACGGACGCGATAGAAGAAGGCCACGAAGTGCTCGTGCTAAGCGACCGCGACGTCGACGAAGACCGCGTGGCGATACCGAGCTTGCTCGCGGTCTCCGGAGTCCACCATCACCTGATACGCGAGGGAACACGCGAGCAAGTCGGCCTAGTGCTCGAGAGCGGGCAGCCGTGTCTCGTGCATCACTTCTGCACCCTGATAGGCTACGGAGCCGACGCCGTCAACCCGTACCTCGCGCTCGAGACCGTCGCGGAGATGGGCTACGAGGAAGAACTCGAACTAACCGAGGACTGGCGTCGAGGCAAGACCCACGCGACACCCAGCGAGGCGATAAACAGGTACGTCGAAGGCGTCGAAGAAGGCATCCAGAAGGTCATGAGCAAGATGGGTATCTCGACGCTCGAGAGCTACAAGGGAGCCCAGATATTCGAGGCCGTCGGCCTCCGGAGCGACTTCGTCGAGGAGTACTTCTACGGAACGACGGCGCGAACCGAGGGCATCGGCGTCGAAGAACTCGAGGACGACGTCCTCGAACGCCACTCGTTCGGCTTCGACCAGGACGAAGAGGAACTGGACGTCGGCGGCGAACTCAACTGGAAGCGCGACGGCGAACAACACGCGTGGAACAGCCACACGGTGCGGAGGCTACAGGCCGCAGTCCGCGAGGGAGACTACGACCAGTACAAGCAGTTCTCGCGGCTCGTCGACCACGAGAACGCACAGATGACGACGCTCCGCGGGATGCTCGAGTTCGACGACCGCGAGCCCGTGCCCCTCGAAGAAGTCGAGCCCGAGGAAGAGATAGTCAAGAGGTTCTTCACGGGCTCGATGTCTTTCGGCTCGCTGAGCGAGGAAGCACACGAGACTCTCGCGGAAGCCATGAACCGGCTGGGCGCGAAGAGCGGCTCGGGCGAAGGAGGCGAACCACGCGAGCGGTTCGACACCGAACGCAGGAGCAAGATAAAGCAGGTGGCGAGCGGGAGGTTCGGCGTCACCGCGAGCTACCTCGAGGACGGCGAAGACATCGAGATAAAGATGGCTCAGGGCTCGAAGCCCGGTGAAGGCGGACACCTGCCGGGCCACAAGGTCAACGAGATAATAGCGAGCACCCGGCATACCACTCCCGGGGTCGCGTTGATATCGCCTCCGCCGCAACACGACATATACAGCATCGAGGACCTCGCTCAGCTGATACACGACCTCAAGTGCGGCAACCCCGACGCCGACGTCCACGTTAAGCTCGTGGCCGAAGACGGCGTCGGAATCATAGCCGCCGGAGTCGCGAAAGCCAAGGCCGACAGCGTGTTGATAAGCGGCCACAGCGGCGGAACCGGTGCTTCGCCGAGGACGTCGATCAAGTCCGCCGGCCTCCCCTGGGAGCTAGGTCTCAGCGAAGCCCATCGGACGCTGATGGAGAACGACCTCCGGAGCCGGATACGAGTTCGAGTCGACGGAGGCATGCGCACGGGCCGCGACGTCGTCGTCGCCGCGTTGCTCGGCGCGGAGTCTTACGGCTTCGGTACGTCGGCGTTGGTCGCGGAGGGCTGCGTCATGGTGCGCGAGTGCCACACCAACAAGTGCCCGACGGGCATCGCTACCCAGGACGAAGAACGCCGGGAGCTTTTCCGCGGAGAGGTCGAACACGTCGTCAACTACATGCGGTTCATCGCGCGCGAGGTGCGCGAGCTGATGGCGGAGCTAGGCTTCCGGTCGGTCGACGAGATGGTCGGCCGGATGGACGTCCTCAGGCAGCGTGAAGTCGACCACCCGAAAGCCCGGGGTCTCGACCTCAGCGAGGTGCTCCGGAAGCCGGAGAGCGACGACGACGCCGTGAAGACCCGCGAGCAGAACCACGGCCTCGAAGACAAACTCGACCACGTGCTCGTGGACGAGGCCAGGCCGGCTATCGAGGACGGCGAGCGCGTCGAGACGTCGCTCGAGGTCCGCAACAGGGACCGCACGGTTGGCGCGTTGCTCTCGCACGAGATAGCCAGCAGTCACGGCGAAGACGGCCTGCCGGACGACTCCGTCGTCGTCGAGCTAACGGGCTCGGCCGGCCAGAGCTTAGGCGCTTGGGCGATAGACGGCGTCACCCTCCGGCTCGTGGGCGACGCCAACGACTACGTCGGCAAGGGCCTTTCGGGCGGCAAGCTCGTCGTCGAGACGCCGGAGGAGGCGGGCTTCGACGAGTCCGAGAACGTCGTGATAGGCAACGTCGCGCTCTACGGCGCTACCTCGGGTGAAGCGTACTTCAACGGCGTCGCTGGAGAGCGGTTCGCAGTCCGTAACAGCGGCGTCAAAGCCGTGGTCGAGGGAGTCGGAGACCACGGCTGCGAGTACATGACGGGCGGCGTCGTCGTCGTGCTCGGCGAGACCGGCAAGAACTTCGGCGCAGGCATGAGCGGCGGCGAAGCCTACGTGCTCGACGAGTCCGGCGAGTTCGACGTACGGCTCAACGGCGACATGGTCCACGTCGAGGAGATGGACGACCGCGACCGCGAGCTAGTCCGGCGGATGGTCGAGAACCACTACAGGTACACGGGCAGCGAGAAAGCCGCGGAGGTGCTCGACGACTGGGAGAGCTACGTCGACAGGTTCGTGAAGGTCATGCCCGACGCCTACGCCGAGGTCGTGGAGAGGAGGATGGAGGAAGGCGAGGACATCAGAGTGTCGCCTCCGCCCGAGCCAGCCGCCGACCTCATCGCCGACGGCGGCGAAGTCGAGTGACGGTCCGCGGTAGCCAGCATCTCTAAATCCGGTTCCAACCGACTCACGCTAAAAAACGAGGCGAGCTCGTAGCTCGAAACAGACGGCGACGCGCCGGGTTGGTTCAGACGGTACGTAGCTCCAGGTCGTCGTTAACCAGTTCGTCTTCGTCGAACTCCTCGGTGTTCTCGTGCTCGTGAGGCATCTCCGCCTCCTCGAGCATCGAGCCCGCGACGAGCTTCATCTCCTGGTTCACGAGGTACCGGTTTATGTCGCCGACGCGTTTCGCGACGACGGGCGCGAGCTGACGGAACTTGTCGGCTACCGGCGAGTCCTCCATCTCGACCGCCGGGACGTCCGAGCGGTTGACCCGGGGGTCCATCGGTATCTCCGCCAACAGCGGAACGCCGTGTTCCTTCGCGACGCCCCACCCGCCCTCGTCTTCCTCGTCACCGTAAATCGGGTGGACGTCCTCGCAGTTCGGGCAGACGTACTCCGACATGTTCTCGACTATGCCGAGGATGGGGGTGTCGTGCTGCCTGAACATACGGAGGCTCTTGTGTGCGTCGACGAGAGACATCTCCTGCGCCGTCGTGACTATCATCGCGCCCGTCAACGGTATCTTCTGGACGAGCGAGAGCGCGGCGTCCCCCGTACCGGGAGGCAGGTCGACGACGAGGTAGTCTAGCTCCCCCCACCGTACGCTGCCGACGAACTCGTCGACGAACTTGTCTATCATCGGTCCGCGGAGCACCGCGGGGTCCTCCTCACGTGGAATCAGGAGGCTCATGCTGATGACCTTGACTCCGTCGGCCTCACCCGGAAGGAAGTCACCGTGGTCGAGCACCTCGGGTTCGACGTCGACGTCGAGCGACTTCGGGACGTTCGGCCCGTAGATGTCGCAGTCCATGATTCCGACTCGCGCACCCATCATCGACAGCCCGACGGCGACGTTCGAAGCCACCGTCGTCTTGCCGACTCCGCCTTTGCCGGACGCGACGGCGACGACGTTCTTGACGTTCGGAAGAGGGTCGTTCTCCTTAATGTCGGCTCTCGCCTCCAGACGGGGTTCTAGACCGAGGTCGGAGATAAGCTCGGCTATCTCCTCGCCCATCTCGGTTTCTTCGGGCGAGTAAGGAGCGTTGAACGCGAGCCTCACGTACGCGACGTCGCCGTCTATCTCGACGTCTTCGACGAGCCCGAAGTCGACGACGTTCTCGTCGAACGTCGGGTCGACGACGGCCTTGAGTTCCTCGCGCAGCTCCTCCGCCTCCATGTCAGAAGAACACCAGCCAGATCAACATGGACAGCACGAACAAGCCGCCCCATAGCGCCGTCGCTATTCCGACTAGCAGCGCCAGACCGAGCGCCGTGAGCTTGAAGTCCCTGGGTTCTCCGAACACCCAGCCGGCGAGCATCGCGTACAGCGGCGCGAGCACGATGCCGAATATCAGCGCCGTCCCGGGTTCGACCATCAGTCAGCCACCTCCTCTTCGTCGGCGAACGGACCGTCTTCGAGCGCCTCGAGCTCGACGATGGGCACTATCTTCGATATCACCATGAAGAACAGCACGACCATCGCCGCGGTGCCGAACAGCGAGGATATCTCCACCCAGCTCGGCGAGTACGTGCCGGGAACGCTCTCGTACAGACTCGTCGCCGGGTGCATCAGGCCTTCGACGACGAACAGCGTCTTCTCGAACAAGACGCCGAGTATCACGAAGACGCCGGCTACCGCGGTGCCGCGCATGCTGTAGTCGATGATGCCGAAGTGCTGGAACGCTACGTAGGCGAGCGGGATTATTAGGAACACCATCGCCAGGTAGTACACCGGCATGTGGAGCGTCGCCTCGACGACCTCTCCGTAGTCGAGCGGCGCCGAGTGCAAACCCGTGATAAGCCTGTGTAGCTGGAGCCAGATGAAGACCAGCGAGAAGACACCCATCCACCAGCCGAGGCCGTAGATGACCTCTTCCTCGATCACGTTGTCCCAGTCGTAGACCTGACGGAAGATGTACGCGGTTACGACGACGCCGCCCATAGCGCTCGTGAGAGCCGCGGACAGGAACTGCGGGCCCGTGAGACCGCCGAACCATCCGGGCTGACTCGCCAGCAACGCGAACAGCCAGGGTATGACTCCTCCGTGGAGGAGCAGCGGCGCGAGCACGATTATCGCGAGCGCGAGCCACCAGACCATGCGGTCGACTACGGGGTCCTCGTCCTCGGTGTAACGGACCGTGAGGACGCTGTAGGCCTGTGAGAGCCCGGGTAACTCGGGCAAGAGGTCCTGCTTCCTCAGGAAGACGATGTCGCGTCGGAGCGTGAGCGACAGGTACGTCGCCGTCAACACGAAGTACATGGTTATCACGGTCATGTCCCAGGCGAGCGGTGACGTGTGCACCGTCTGTATGTAGTTGAGCACGACGCTCCAGACGACCCGGTCGGGTCGACCGAGGTGGACGACGATCATCAGGCCGGCCATGCCGAGCGCCGCTATCGTCGTCAGCTCCGCGATGCGCGCGACGGGCTCGTACTTCTCTATCTTCAGCAGGCGAACTGCGGCGGAGACGAGTATACCGCCGTGGGCTATGCCGACCCACCAGATAAACGAGCCGATGTATAGACCCCAGTTGACGCCTCCTCCGCTTCCCCAGTCGCTCAGCCCCGTGACCTCGAGGCCGTACCAGAGCTGGAAGCCCCAGCCTATCGCGAAGAAGCCGACGCAGGCCGCCATCAGCGCACCGAGTAGGTAGTAGGCCTTGCTGGGCTTGCGTATCGGTTTGACCAGGTCCTCTGGTTCGGCGTCGCTTATAGTCATCAGTGACCACCTCCTTCTTCAGGTCCCTCGAAGCCCGGCCTCCGGCGTCTCAGGCTCATGTCGTCGTAAGACGCCATCCTGTTGACGTAGTCCTCGGTCCACTCGGCCTCCGGCCCTGGTTCGTTGCCGATGTATATGACGTTGGGGTCGGTGCCGCGGTCCTCCTTGAACCTCCAGGTCGACAGGCGGTCGGCGTCGGATGTCGGGTCCTCGCCCTCGGGTACCTCCTCCGGCTGATCGTCTACTTCCTCTAGCTTGTTGCGGAGGTACTCGCGTGGCTTGCTGTTCGAATCCGTGAGGTCGCCGAACTGTATGGCGTTCTGCGGGCACGACTCCTCGCACGCCGTCGTGTCCTCTAGCTCCGAGTCGCCGGAGTCCTGACGGTGGACGCAGAACGTGCACTTCGTCATGACGCCCTTGCGCGTTGGCGCTCCGGCGACGGTCCGTCCACGCCGGTCCTCCTTCGGGAAGCTCTCGCCCGCGAGGCCCGCCGTCCAGCCGTCCTCGTCTCCGACGTACCTGCGGGTGTCGTCCTCGTCGGTGACCGGCTGACCCCACTGGAAGTAGTTGACTCCGTAGGGACAGCCGACCTGACAGTACCTGCATCCGATGCAGATGTCGTAGTCGGTTAGCACGATTCCGTCGTGCTGTCTCTTGTGTCGTGCTCGGACGGGACAGACGTCGCGGCACGGCGGGTCGCTGCAGTGCTGGCACGGCCTCACGACGAAGTGCGGTTCGTCGTTGTTGGGCTCCTCGTACTGGAAGACGAACTGCCAGAGCGCGCCCTCGGGGCTCTTGTTCTCGCGCTCGCAGGCGTCGACGCAGACGAGGTCGCCGACGCAGGCCTCGGTGTCGATCACCATGCCCATCTGTTTGTCCGGGTCGGTGACCTTCACCTGACCTGCCTCGGCTACGCCGTTGCGGCCCGTGTCGCGGCTGCCTCCCCAGAGACCACCGGGGCTTCGTTCCGCGATAGTCGCGATCGAGACGGCGCCGGTCGCCAGCGCGGCTTTCTTGAGCATCGTGCGCCGCGTCTGGTCGCCCGCCACGGCCTCGGGTATCTCGTCGGATATCCACTCGAGGGGGAGTGTGGCGTCGGAGTCGTCGTCGAACTCCCCGTCCTCGGCGAGGTCGGTCTTCTCGAAGTCGTTGTCGCTGTCCTCGACGGCCTTCTTGACCTCGTCGGGCGTCGGACTTCTCTCTGGTCCGGCGTCGATGGTCGGCCGTGCGTCCATCCCGAACTCGTCGAGGATGCGGTCGTGGTACTTCTCGTTGAACTCCTCCCGAGTCATCTCGTCGTTGGCGAGGCGTTCGGCGTCGCGCGCCATCTCGATGCCGAGGTCGGTGTCGAACTCGACGTCGTCGAGAGTCTCGCGCGCTCTATCCTCCCATTCGTCGTCGAAGGGTATCTTGTCTACCATCTGTTACCTCCTTCCGTCGCGTCTGTGCGGCGACGTCTTCGGCTCCCCGTCCCCCGGAGCTTCGGCGTGCCGCATAAAGAAGCCGTCGACATGGATGTTGTTAACGGATGACTTTTGCCGAGGACGGTAAATAAATACGACGTTTCGACGCCG
>JBKGYY010000015.1:0-19334 GCA_046545855.1 Halobacteriales archaeon
CCTCACCCATCGCTATGACGTAGTACGCCGCGAGAGCGTGTTCGAGAGACGGCATCTCCACGTCTTCGACGACGGCGCCGTAAGACTCGAAAGTCGACAGCGCAGTCTCGAACTCGCAGCGCACTCCTTCGTCGACGCCCTCGCCGACAAGCTCGCGGGGCACGGCGACATGGACGCCGTCTAGGTCGTCGGCAACGGCGTCACCCGCCGCTTCGACGTAGTCGTCTTTCTCGATCGAACACGTGGCGTCACGGGGGTCCGGCCCCGCCATGACGTCTAGCAACCGGGCAGCTGTCTCGACGTCGGGTGCGAGCGGCCCGATGGTCTCGAGGCTGTTGGCGTATGCGACGAGGCCGTAGCGCGAAACGAGGCCGTAGGTGGGCTTGACGCCGACGACGCCGCAGAACGCCGCCGGACACCTCACGGAGCCGCCCGTGTCGGTGCCGAGCGCGGCGTCGACCTCGCCCGCCGCGACGGCGGCCGCGCTCCCTCCGCTCGACCCCCCGGGGACGTGGTCGGGGTCGACGGGGTTCCGGGTGGGCCCGTGGGCGCTCGTCTCGGTAGTCGTCCCCATGCCGAACTCGTCCATGTTGGTCTTGCCTGCGACGCTGGCGCCGGCGTCGAGCAGACGTTCGACCGCGGTGGCGTGGTACGGCGGCACGTAGCCCTCGAGCACCCTGGAGCCACACGTCGTCTCGACGCCCTCGGTCGAGATGTTGTCCTTGACTCCGACGTCGAGGTCGGAGAGACGTCCGTCGCCGCCGTCGATGTCGCACCGGGTGACGAAGGCGTTGATGTCGGGCATCAGGACACCCGGGGGCCCCGGATGTACCCGTCCTCGGTCTCCTCCGCGTTCGACGTCGCCTGCGTCTGAGACAGGCCTGTCTCGACTTCGTCGGCGCGGACGACGTTGTCGAGGTCGTCCTGGAGTTCGAGGTCTTCGTCGACGTCGTCTAGCTGGTCGAAGTAACCCAGGACTTCGTTGAACTCCTCGACGTACTCCCTGACCTCGTCCTCGGTCACGTCGACGCGAGCGAGCGAAGCCACGTGTCTCACGTCGTCGAGGTCGAGTTCGTCTTCCATGTGGGTTGCTCCGCGCCGACGGGTATAAATCCTCTTGTGATTCGTCTGAGCGCGGCCGTCGGAGCCGGCGGTTACGGCCCGGGTAGTTAAGTCGGGCGGAGTTGAACCGACGGCATGGGAGTGCTAGACGAACTCGGTGCGCTCGCGAGCCTGATGGTCGGCGCCGTGATAATGCTGGTCTTCGCGATACTCAGCGTCTTCGTAACCGTCTTCATCGTGGACGTGGCGGCGGGTATCGCTGGCCTGAACCCCGACGACGGACTCGTCGTCCTCGGCGCCACAGTCATAGCCGGTGCCGCGATAGTCGCAGGAGGAGCAGGGTTCTCGATGTCGAACGCAGAAGCATAGGCCGATGGACCGCTCGCGCGGGGGTGAAGCGTGACCACGGATGACGACCTCGACGGCGACGTACCCGAAGACCTCGGTGAGAACGTAGAGGGAGTCTCGCCGGACGTCGAGGCCTCGGTAGAGACGGACGAGGCGACGATAACCGACGACTCCGAGCTAGAGCGCACGCTGGGCCTGACGGGCGGCCTCGCGATAGGCGTCGGCACGATGATAGGCGCCGGCATATTCGTGTTCCCCGGTCTCGCGGGAGCCGAGGTGGGTACGGCGGCGACGGCGTCGTTCGCCGTCGGAGGCGTAATAGCGTTGCTGGTCGCGCTGCCGACGTCGGAGCTAGCGACGGCGATGCCTAAAAGCGGCGGCGGATACTACTTCATCTCGCGCGGCCTCGGTACGCTCGCGGGCACCGTCGTCGGCCTGTCTCTCTGGCTCGGCCTCGTCTTCGCGACGTCTTTCTACCTCGTGGGCCTTGGTTTCTATCTCCTCGACTTCTTCGCGGCAGCCGGCGTCCAGGTCACGGCGAGTCCTGGCACGCTGGTTTCGGGCATCGCCGTGGTATCGGGAGCCGGCTTCACGCTGTTGAACGTCACGGGGACGGAGAACGCCGCTAAGCTCCAGAACGCTATAGTCGCGCTGTTGCTCTCGATGCTGGTGGCGTTCCTCGGCTTCGGCTTGCTCGACGCCTTCGGCTTCGTGGACGCGAGCGCGTCGGCGGGGACGGAGGCCGACAGGTGGGCGGCGCTCCCCGTGCTGTCGACTGCGGCGCTCGTGTTCACGTCTTACCTGGGTTTCGCTCAGGTGGCGACCGTCGCCGGCGAGATGAAGGATCCGGGCCGGAACCTCCCGCTCGCGATGATCGGCTCCGTGGTGCTCGTCACGGTTCTCTACGTGCTCACTATCTTCGTGGCGACCAACGTCTTCGACCGCGAACGCCTTGGAGAGGCGGGCGAGACGGCGATGGTCGAAGTCGGACGCGAGCTTCTCGGCTCGGGTGGAGCGCTGGTCATCGTAGTCGGCGGGTTGCTGGCGACGATGTCGTCCGCGAACGCCTCGATTCTCAGCACGTCGAGAGCGATATACGGCGTGTCGAAGGACGCCTTGCTCCCCGAGGAAGCCAGCAGGATAAACCTACGTTACGGTACGCCTCACGTCGCGCTCGGGATGGCGGGCGGTCCCGTCGTCGTGCTGGCGGCGACGCGCCAGGTGGCGTTGCTCGCGGAGGTGGCGTCTTTCCTCCATCTCGTGATGTACGGCTTGATTTGCGTGGCGTTGCTCGCGATACGTCGCGACGAACCCGACTGGTACGAGCCCGAGTTCAGGGTGCCCGGCGGGCCCGTGGTACCGGCTCTCGGGGCCGCGGCGAGCTTCGGTTTGATCGGCTTCATGGACCGAGTGTCGCAGTTGATCGGTCTCTGTGTGATGGCCGCGACGGCAGGGTGGTACTACTATTACGCCGGGGACGTAAGGCTCAGGGGGGCGACGTGAAGATGAGGGTTCTAGTGCCCGTCGAGGTGCTCGAGGGTGAGTCGGTGCCAGCGGGTCTTATCGACTTGCTTTCGACGGCCGACGTCACGTTGCTCGGTTACCACGTGCTGCCGGAGCAGACGCCGCCGGATCAGGCGCGGGCTCAGTTCGAGGAACGCGCGGTCGGCGCTTTGGAGGATGTCGCCGAGGAGTTCAGGATGGCGGGTGGCGACGCCGACCACCGTCTGGTGTTCACCCACGACCGCAGGCAGTCGGTCGAACGCGTCGCCGACGACGTGGACGCCGACGCCCTCGTGTTCACGGGTGCGACGGGCGAGGTCGAAAGCTTGCTTGTGCCGCTCTCCGGCGAGGTCGACGTCGAAGGCCTGCTCGACTTCGTCGTCGAACTGGTGGGGGACCGGGACGTGGGCGCCACCTTGCTTTACGCGGCCCCCGACGACGCCTCCGACTCCCGGCTCGAAGAAGCGGAAGACAGGCTGGAGGCCGCTGGTGTCGACGTCTCCGGCGTCAGGGCCGCGGGCAACGCGTTCGACGCCTTGATGGACGCTTTGCCGGGACACGAGGTCGTGGTGATGGCTGAGCGTGCTCCGTCGCTTTCTTCGCTGGTGTTCGGTGAAGAATCAGAGCGCGTCGCCGCGGCTTCGGTGGGCCCCGTGATAGTCGTGCGCGGACCGGGTGATGGGGACGTGGAAGGCGGCGACGGCGAGGAAAAGTAGTCGTTCAGGTACGCCTGGCTCTCCGGAGCGGTCGCGGGATGGCTTGATTTACGGGGGGTGAACCGCGACTTCGGTTTACGTTCGTCGTGTGTCGTTAGTCGTTCGTCCAGAGATAGCGCCAAGAACAACTGACAGAGTAATTCGTTACAGATACAGTGGAACGCACGACAAAACGCAGCCCGAACCGATTAGCTTAAACACGGAATCCCCAAAGGACAGACTGACACATGCCAGAAGGAGAGCGACGAGACGAACACGACTACACGTACAGAGACGTCGACAACTACAAGGCCCGAGAGCTACGCGAACTCCTTAACAGCCAGGACTTCGTCTTCGCGCCCGGCCTCTACCACGCGCTCGACGCCCGACTCGCCGAGATGACCGGACACGACGCCGCCTACATGAGCGGCTACAGCACGGTGCTCGGCCAGTTCGGATTCAGCGACCTAGAGATAGTCGACATGCGCGAGATGGTCGAGAACGCCAAGCGCATCGTCGAAGCCACCGACCTACCCGTCATCGCCGACTGCGACACCGGCTACGGCGGAATCCACAACGTCCAGCGCGCCGTCCGAGAGTACGAGAAAGTAGGCGTCGCCGCAGTCCACATCGAGGACCAGGTCACACCCAAGCGCTGCGGCCACATCGCCGGCAAACAGATAGTCGACCGCGAGACCGCCGAAGGCCGTTACACGGCTGCAGTCGACGCCAAGCAGGACGAAGACACCATCATAATCGCTCGAACCGACGCCTACGGAAGCTCCAACGGCGACTGGGAGGAACACCTCGAGCGCGGCCGGCTGTACGCCGACTGCGGCGCCGACATCGTCTGGCCCGAGATGCCCGACCCCAGCCGCGAGGACGCCGTCAACTACGCCGAGACGATACACGAGACACACCCCGACCTCAAGCTCGCGTTCAACTACTCGTCGAGCTTCAAGTGGAGCGAGCAAGACGACCCGCTGACGTTCCAGGAGCTAGGCGACCTCGGCTACAAGTACATCTTCATAACGCTGTTCGGCCTCCACGCCGGCGCCCACAAGGTCTACGAGGACTTCAAGAACCTCGCGGAGAACGACGAGCAGGCGCAGTTCGACCTCGAGCAGGACTACATCGGCCACCCGACGGAGAGCCACCACGAGCTCTCGTACACCGACCGCTACCAGGAGATAGAGACCGAGTTCGACCCCGCCGCAAAGCAGCGCATCGAGGAGAGCGAGGGCTTCGCAGGCGACCACTGACGTAGGCAGTTCCGCTCCGACTAACCCTCCGTTTTCGCGCTTCTCAGCCGCTGCAAAGCCGTTTTAGCCGGCGGCGGTAATCAAAAGGAATAAAGACGTTCTACGTCAACAGTTCCACCAGCATGCCCGAACCACGCATACACGGACGGGAGTTCGTCCGGACGTTCTTCACGACACCGACAGCGGAGAAGGGAGAGGACGACTCCGCGAAGAAGCTCCGGAAGGCCATACAGCTACGAGGGATGCAGGCGCCAGACGTCTGGGTGCCCGACAACGAGGACGCGACGGCGCCCAACATGCGCGACGAAGGCGCCGAGAACGTCGCCGAAGTCGTAGCCGAGGGAGGCGCGGAGTTCCCCGGCGAGATACACCCGCGTGTCGTCTGGCACCGAAACGACCCCTCGACGCGGTACAGGGGGCTCCAGCACATGCTCACGATAGCCGATCCCGACCGCGGCGCCGTCGACCACATCGACGGCTTCGTCATCCCCGAGGTCGGCGACATCGACGACTGGAAGAAAGCCGACGAGTTCATCACCATCGTCGAGCACGAGTACGGCCTCGAGGAAGGCAGCCTCAACATGAGCGTCATCATCGAGAGCGGACAGGCCGAGCTAGCGATGGGCGAGCTACGCGACGAGATGGGCAAGCCGACGAACAACCTCGAGCGGCTGTTCCTGCTCGTCGACGGCGAGGTCGACTACACCAAGGACATGCGCGCGATAACGCCGACGGGCGCCCTCCCCGAGTGGAAGGAGCTACGTCACAACACGTCGCGCGGAGCCAGCGCAGCCGGCCTCATCGCCGTGGACGGACCGTTCGACGACATCCGCGACGTAGACGGCTACCGCGAGCGCATCACCGCGAACGCAGCGATGGGAATGAACGGCATCTGGAGCCTCACTCCCGGACAGGTGGAGGTCGCCAACCAGGCTCCGCTTCCCCCGCAAGAGGGAAGCTGGCTGATCGACGCCGACGGCCGAGAGGTCGAACTCAGCGGCGAAGACGGCGTCCAGGTCTACGGTGGAGACCGCGTCTCGCTCGAGGAAGACGGCGACGGCTACGTGCTCACGGTCGGAAACGACGAACGCAGGCTCGACGAAGACGAGCTACACGGAGAACTCGTCAACCTCACGTCGTACGTCCCGAGCATGGACGACATCGTCGACTCGATGGAGGAGTTCGAAGCCGCCAAAGAAGCCGGTCGAGGCGCGATAGCGATGACGCGAGAGTGCACGCTCCGGATAGACGACGTCGAAGTCGACATAAGCTCCGACCGAATGTGGGACGAAGCGACGTACCAGGCGATGATGACGCCGGTGAAGCTGTTCAAGGACGTCTACGAAAACCGCCCCGACCAGCACGAAGAACTCGCTGAACTCTACAGCGAAGACGTCGTCGAACGCGCGATGCAAGTAGGCGAGTGACCGGGGCGGCGAGCCGGGTACGGACGTCGACGTAGACCGGCGGTACCTCTTTTGTGGCTCCCTACGGATGACACGGTAGATGCAACCCTCCGACCTGGATCTCGAGGAGAGGATAGCCGCGGCCTCTGACCCCTCGGATGCGTTCACCGCATTGCCCCGCGATAGATGGCGGAGGGTGTTCTTCAGCCTCACGGAGGACGTGGCCGAGCGGGTCGTCGAGGGCATGGGTCGACACGAACTAGAGTCGCTGGTCGCTGGACTCGACCCCGACGAGGTCACCGACGTCCTCGGCTACGCCGACACCGAGACCAGGGAGGCGTTGCTCGCGACGCTCGACGGAAGACGCCGAGAGAAGATAGAGTTCCTGCTGTCGTTCGACCCCGAGACAGCGGCAGGATTGATGAACGTCGACTACGTCACCGTCGACGTCGAAAGCGAGTTCACCGAAGTCGAAGAACGAGTCCGGCGGTTCCAAGACAAAACCGGACGGGTACCCACGGTGCTCGTGACATCCGACGGCGACTTGCTCGGCGAGCTACCCGGCGCAGTGCTCTCGGTCGCCGACCCGGAAGTCGACGTCGTCGAGGACTACGTTCAGGAGACGCCGTCAGTCAGGTACGACCGCGGCGACGAAGACGTGCTCCAGGTCTTCCGGGAGAACCGCGAGCGCAAGATAGCCGTGCTCGACGAAGCAGGCGACGTCCTCGGCGTGATACACGCCGACGACCTCCTCGACGTCGTGGACCAGACGAGAGGCGAGACGCTGTACGAGTTCACAGGCGTCGCCGAAGAAGAAAGCGTTCTCGACGGCCCGCGCGTCAAGATAAGACGCCGGTACAGGTGGCTGATACTCAACCTCGCGACGGCTTTCATGGCGGCAGCCGTCGTCGGCGTCTTCGAAGCCACGATCACGGCGGTCGCGATACTCGCCGCCTACATGCCCGTCGTCGCAGGCATGGGCGGCAACGCCGGCACGCAGTCGATGGCTGTCACCGTCCGCGGTATATCGCTCGGCCAGGTGTCGCTGTCGACCGGCAGACGCGTGATACTCAACGAAGTCGTCGCCGGCGCCGTCAACGGCTTCATCACCGGCGCGCTCGTCGCCGTCATAGCGACGGCGTTCTCGTACGGCGAGTTCGGCGTCCTCCTCGGCGCGGTCATCGGCGTCTCCATGATAGCCAACCTCGTCATCGCGGGCTTCTTCGGCGCGCTCACGCCGCTCGTTCTCGACCGCGTGGGCTACGACCCCGCGACGTCGGCGACTATATTCATAACTACGGCGACCGACGTCCTCGGGTTCCTGGTGTTCCTCGGTCTCGCTCGGGCCGTGCTGGTGTAGCAACCGTGGCCGACCGACCAGTCACCCTAGCTCGAACTTCTGGGCCGCCGTCTCCATGTCCTTGTCTCCGCGGCCCGAGAGGTTGACGACCACTACGTCGCCCTCGTGTTCGCCTGCCGCGAGCTGTCTCGCGCGAGCGAGCGCGTGGCTGGTTTCGAGCGCGGGGATGATGCCCTCGGCCTCGCTCAGCTCGCGGAACGCCTCGAGGGCGTCGTCGTCTGTAACCGCGGCGTACTCCGCGCGTCCGATCTCGCGGTACATCGCGTGTTCGGGGCCGACGGCGGGGTAGTCGAGGCCGGCGCTGACGGAGTGAACCTCGACGTCGTCGTCTATCTTCCTCGTGCGCATGCCGTGGATGACCTCGTCCTTCCCCGAGGCTAGCGGCGCGGCGTGCCGGCTGGAGTCGCTGCCTTCGCCGCCGCCTTCGGCGCCGTAAAACGCCACGTCGTCGTCGCGGAACGCGTGGAACAAGCCGATTGCGTTCGAGCCGCCGCCGACGCAGGCGACGCAGGCGTCCGGCAGCCCGCCGGTCTTCTCGCGTATCTGCCTCCGTGCTTCTTCGCCGATGACGCTCTGGAACTCCCGGACCATCCGGGGGAACGGGTCGGGTCCGACGACGCTGCCGACGAGATAGTGGGTGTCGTCGACGTTCTCCATCAGGTCCTCGAGCGCGGCGTCGACGGCGTCCGCGAGGCCGGCGTCTCCCCTCGAAACCTCGTTGACCTCGGCGCCCATCAGTCGCATGCGGAAGACGTTCATCTTCTGGCGTTCGACGTCCTTCTCACCCATGTATATCTCGGTGTCTAGGCCGAGCATCGCGCCGACCATCGCCGTCGCCGTTCCGTGCTGGCCGGCGCCGGTCTCCGCTATAAGGCGGTCCTTGCCGGCGTGAGCGGCGAGCAGTCCCTGGCCGAGCGTGTTGTTTATCTTGTGCGCGCCGCCGTGCAGGAGGTCTTCGCGCTTGAGGTATATCTCTGCGCCGTACCTCTCGCTCAGCGACTCCGCGTGGTAGAGCGGCGTCGGCCTGCCGGCGTAGTCCTCGAGCAAGGCGTCGAGACGCGCCTGAAACTCGGGGTCTTCCATCGCTGCGTCGAAGCCCGCGGCTAGGTGTTCGAGGGCGTCCCGGAGTTCGTCGGGGACGTACCGTCCGCCGTAGCTCCCGAACTCGTGCCGTGGTTCCGTCATGGGGGGACCGACGTCGTCGACCAAGGTAAACACGGGGGTTCAGAGTCGTTCGAGGACGTCTATCGCGAGGTCTTCGCCGTACGGCAGCGAAGTCGTCAGGCCCGGCGAGACGGCGTTCAGGACGTGCGTCGAGGCTTCGCCGTGTTCGACGAGCGGCTGGTCGACGAGCTCGCCGTCCCGCGAGACGAGCTGAGCGCGGACGCCGCTGTAGCTCCTGTGGAACTGTTGGGGTTCGGCATCCGGGACGAGGCTCCGTGCGGCTTCGACGAACCGTTTCTTCCGGTAGCTCTTGTTAAGCTCGCTCCACGCGACGCCGAGCATCTTCCGCGACGCCATCAGACGCCAGAAGCCCGCGTAGCCGAAAGTCGACGCCATGTCCCGTACGTCGAAGCCGTGGTTGGCGTAGGCTTCGCGTCCGAACGCGAGCACGGCGTTGGGGCCGACTACGACCTTACCGTCGGTCCGCCGGGTGTAGTGGACGCCGAGGAACGGTAGCTCTGGGTCCGGCGCGGGATATATCATCGTCCGACACAGGTTCTCGGCGTCGGGCGATAGCTCGTAGTACTCGCCGCGGAACGGCACGACGCGGTAGCCGCTTCCGACGTCGAACAGACGGGCGACTCGGTCGGCCTGCAGGCCGGCGCAGCCGACGACGTAGTCGGCCTCCACGCCTCCGCAGGACGTCTCGAGCCGCCATCTCCGGCCGTCGCCCCGTTCGACGCCACGTAGCTCGTGACCCAGATGAAGTCTGGCGCCACGCGAGACGGCGTCTCGAGCGAGCGAGTGGAGGTAGGCGACGGAGTCGATCGACGCCGCCTCTGGCGCGTGGAGAGCGGCGACGCCGGCGGCGTGTGGTTCGACCTCGCGCATCTCGTCTCCGTCCACCAGGCGGGCTTCGACTCCGTTGGCCTCGGCTCGTTCGAGCAGGAGTTCGAGCACCTGTATCTCGCTCTCGTCTCGCGCGGTGACGTAGACGCCGTGTTCGTCGACGGCGACGTCTTTGTCGGCGGCGTACTCCTTCGCGCGCCGGGTCCCCCGGGGAGCGTACTCGGCCTTCGGTGTCCCGGGTTCGTAGTTGTAGCCGGGATGGAGGACGCCGCTGTTCCTGCCGCTCTGATGTAAGCCGAGATGGTGTTCCTTGTCGAGAACGCAGACGTCGACGTCGTCTGCCAGTCGGCGGGCGACGCTGCTGCCGAGGACGCCTGCGCCGACGACGGCTACGTCGTAGTCCACGTCCGGGGTTCGTCGTACCCCTTCAAAGCCGCTTTCGTTCGACGTCGACGGCGGTGAACCGAACGTATGACGTGGTTTTTTGACGGAGGTCGTGGAACACCTCCGTAGATGGAAGTCTCTCCCTCGTTCCTCGAGAGAGCCGGGGTCTGCGCCGAACGCCTGGGCGACGCAGACGACCTGCTCCTGATATCCCACATAGACGCCGACGGGCTGACGGCAGCGGGCGTGGCGTCGCAGGCGCTCGACCGCGCCGAAGTCGACCACGACACCTGGTTCTCGAAACAACTCGACACCGACGACCTCGACCGCATCGAGACCGAGGGCTACGACACCGTGTTGTTCACGGACTTCGGCAGCGGCTTGCTCGACGACGTCGTCGACAGGGAGTTCACGCCCGTGGTCGCCGACCACCACCAGCCGCGCGGCGACTGCCCCCACCACCTCAACCCCCTGTTGTTCGACATCGACGGCTCCAGCGAGCTGTCTGGCGCGGGTACGGCTTACTTCCTCGCTCGCGCGCTCGGCGACATAGCGGGCTTCGAGGCGCGTGACCTCGCGGCGCTCGCCGTCGTCGGCGCCGTCGGAGACATGCAGGACAAAGGCGGGCTCTCGGGAGTCAACCGCGTGATAGTTCGGGAGGGCGTCGAAGCCGGCGTGCTCGAAGCCAAACAGGACCTCATGTTGTTCGGCAGGCAGACTCGGCCGCTTCCCAAGCTGTTCATGTACTCGACCGACGTCCGCATACCCGGGGTGTCGAACAACCAGGGCGGCGCGACGGAGCTGATTAGGGAGGCGGGTGTCGCGCTCGAGGACGACGTCGGAGGCGCTCGACGGTGGTCGGACCTCACGGAGATGGAGAAGCAGTCGGTGATAAACGCGGCTTTCGAGAGATGCATGAGCCGCGGAGTTCCCGCCGACAAGATAGACCGTCTCGTCGGCGAGACCTACACGTTGCTCGACGAGGAACCAGGCACGGAGCTCAGGGACGCAAGCGAGTACTCGACGCTGTTGAACGCGACGGCGAGATACGACCGCGCGGACGTCGGCTTCGGTGTCTGCAAGGGCGACCGCGACGGCTTGCTCGACGAAGCCCGCGACCTGCTTCGGACGCACCGCCGCAACCTGCGCTCCGGCGTCGAGTACGTCGCCCGCGAGGGAGTCGTCGAGTTAGACAACCTCCAGTACTTCGACGCGGGAGACGAGATACGTGACACCATCGTCGGCATAATCGCGGGCATGAGCTACAACCGCTCGGCGGTGTCGCGCTCGAAGCCCATCGTCGCGTTCGCGGACTCCGACGAAGACGGGGAGAAGAAGGTCAGCTCTCGGGCGACAGGCAGGCTCGTGGGCCGCGGGCTCGACCTCGCCGAGGTGATGTCGGCGTGTTCCGCCGAGGTAGGCGGAGACGGCGGCGGCCACGACATCGCCGCGGGAGCCCAGATTCCCTCGGACTCCGTCGACGACTTCCTGGCGCTCGCTGACGACATGGTAGGACGGCAGCTGTCCTGAACGTCGGGCGCGAGGCTATGCCGTCCGTCGGCGTGGCGTCATGCGCACCCCGGAAAGCCTTTAGCTCGCCCGTGCACTACGGGAGTTAGATGGGGACTAAAGTCGCGTTCGTCGCACACGGCTTCGCGGACGACTACTTCACTCCGTGGTGGAGGCCGGTGCGCACGAAGTTCGAGGGATGGGGCTACGAAATCGTCGAGGTGAGCTTCGACGGTCTCGCGCGCACCATCGACTCACCCAGGAAGTACGCCGAGCTCGTCGAGGTACGCGTGGAGGAGATGTACGACGCGCTCGAGGAGGAGTACGAGGGCGCGGAGATAGTCGTCGTCGGCCACTCGATGGGCGGCATGGTCGCCAGGTACTTCGTCGAGCGGCTGGGCTACGACGACGTCGTCGACAGGATAGTCACGTTCGGCTCGCCGCACCAGGGCACGTGGATGGCGCTGCCGCTGAGCCTGCCTGTCATCGGCACCGGCGGAGCGCGTGACCTCATGCCCGGCAGCCAGTTCCTAGAGATGTTGAACCGCGACGGCCTGTCGGAGGACGTCGACTACGCCGCCGTCTACACCCTGAACGACCCGTTGATACTGCCTAAGGAGAACGCCGCTCTGCCGGAGTTGAACGACGGCGACGTCAACATAAGGGTGGGTAGAAGCCTGATCGAGGTCGGAGCAGAGACCCTGGACTGCAACGGTGACGGCGACGCAGCCGTGGTATCCGGGAGAAGGGGTTTCAGGCGCGAGGACCTTCTCACCGGACACCTCACGATGTTCTACAACGACGACACCTGGGAGGGCGTCGCGGAGTTCCTCGGTGTAGACGACGTCGGAGAGAGCGTGAGCGGCGACCTGATGCGCGACGTCAGGGACGACGCAAGGTGGGCGGCCGAGGGCGCGGTCGACAGGGTGCGCGACGCCGTCGCCTCCGTGGTCGACTGAAGTCGGACGTATCTCTATCTGACGACCAAGACCGGTACGTGCGACCTCCGTACGACGGCTTCGGCCACGCTTCCCAGGAGAACGCGTGCGGCGCCTTCGCGGCCGTGGCTGCCGACGACGACGAGGTCGGCGTCTATCTCTTCGGCTGCTTCTACGACGGCCTTCGACTCCTTGCGTCCCACCGCGAGACGTTTCTCTACGTCGACGCCCGCGGCCTCGTACGAGTCCAAGAGGTCTCCGTGTCCGCCCACGAGCACCCTGTGTCGTTCGACGAGCGCGCCCTCCGGGTGGCTGGTGTCCGATGGATGTACGACGTTGACGACGTATATCTCGGCGTCGCCGTACTGACCTACAGCCCAGTCGAAGGCTTCGTGCGACATCGGCGATCCATCGACCGCGACGAGAGCTCTCCCGACCATGGCCCCGTTATGCGGCCTCGGGACATAACCGTTGGGTGTCGTTCAGCCGTCGAGACCGATCATCCTGCGTTCCTCGCGCAGTCGCGTTATCGTGCCGTGACAGAGCACCCGGGTTACGCCGAGTGACACGAGGTAGAAGCCCGACAGAGGGACAGCTACGACGACCATGGTGAACGGGTCGGGAGACGTCACGAGGGCTCCGAACGCGAACACGCCGATGGTGTAGTGCCGCCACTTCGACTTCAGCGTCTCGTAACGCGCTATCTTGCTGTCGACGAGCACGTACATCACCGCGGGTAGCTGTGCCGCGAAGCCAAGGAGCACGGTTACGAGCACGACGAAGTCGACGTAGTCACCTATCGTGTACGACGCTATCATGTCGCTGTCGACTATCGACGCCGTGAGCACGCTGACGAGGACGGGCACCATGCCGTAGTAGGCGTACGCCGCGCCGAGCGCGAAGAGAGCGACGACGACGCCGATGCGCGAGAAGTAGTACCACCGGCTACCGTCGCCGCGCACGACTCCGTCGCGGACGAGCGCCGAGCGCCCGAGGTAGAGCGCCATAGGAAGCGTGACTGCGACGCCGGCTATAACGCTGTACTTGACGACGAGGAAGACGAACTCGAATATCTCTAGCTGGACGAGTTCGACCTGTTCGGCGAGAGCCGGCTCCATGTGAGTCAGCGTGTGGTCACGTACCATCGCGACGCCGTCGACTATCAGCCAGTAGAAGACTGCGGACGAGACGACGACGAAGACGACGGCGAGTTTCTTCGAGTGCGTCTGCACCGTCTCTATCACGCTAGACAGCGCGTCTACGAGGCCCCGGCTGATGAGTTCGTCTCGCGGGTCGACGGCGTCGGCGGCGGCCTCGACGCCCGAAGTCGTCGTGCCTGCGGACTCGGCGGGTTCGACGTCGGGTTCCCGCTTGCGGACGGAAGACGTCTCCATTTCCTCTAGCTGTTCGTCAGCCAGGAAACGCGCGACACCGAGACCCAGGAAGTAGACACCTACGAAAGGACCGAGCACGACGAGCTGGGTGAACGGGTCGGGAGACGTCACGAGGGCGCTAGCTATCGCGCCGCCGACGACGAAGTGCCGCCATCGGTCGCGGTAGAAGTCGTACGACACCATGCCGGAGCGCACGGTGAACGCCATCACAAGCGGGAACTGAGCCATGAGCCCGAAGACGAGGCTGTAGACGAGGACGAAGCCGACGAAGCTGCTTATACGGAAGAACGGCGTCACCTCGGCGGCGACGGCTATCGAGACGACGAACTGCATGATGTAGGGCACCATCACGAGGTAGGCGTACGCGACACCGAGGACGAACAGGCCGGCGGAGGCTATCAAAAGCGCTACGGCGGTCGACGAACGCGTCCACCGAGGGTCAGGCCAGACGCCACGGCGTTTCAAAGGCTCGCGCGCGGCGTGTAGCGCGAAAGGCAGGGCGAGCACGACGCCGACGACGATGCCTATCTTGGCCTGAAGCAGGATGACCTCGAAGGGGTTGACGAACGACGTCTCCACCTCGTATCCCATCTCGGTCGCACGCCGGAGCGTACCGGTCTCTATTGCGTCGAAGGCGTACCACCGGAGGAACAATATGGCTGAGAGCATCCCGACGACGAAGACGAGGAGTATGCGCCCTAGCTTCTGGCGCGCGGCCTCGAGCACGACCAACGATCCAGCGTAGACGTCGTCCCTGGTCGTCATCGTCACGGAGTATGGGGAGGCGCGTATCAAGCTTATCGACTGCGAGGCCGGCGTCGAATGGACAAAACCCATATGCCGACCACGCGCATCTCCGGGTGATGTCGCTGGAGTCGGACGAGGAGATGCCGCTCTCGGCCCACATAGAGGAGCTAGCCAAGCGGCTGCTAGTCGTGATACTCGCGACGACGGCGGTGATGGTCGTCGCGTTCGTCTACTCCGACTGGTTGCTCGACGTCATATGGTACCAGTTCTTCGACTTCCCGCCGCGTGTCTACCAGCCGTTCGCCGAGATACTGACGCGACTTCGTCTCAGCGCGATGCTCGGTCTAGCGCTCGCCGTGCCGTTGCTCGTCTACGAGGCGTTCGAGTTCATGAAGCCCGGCCTGTATCCGTCGGAGCAGAGGTACTTCCTGTCGGTGGTACCCGTCTCCGTCGTCCTGATGTCTCTGGGCATGGCTTTCTCGTTCACGTTCGCCCTCCCCGTGCTGTTCCGTTACTTCATCTTCTACAGCGAGGACGTTGCTACCGCGGGACTCGGTCTCGTCGAAACCTTCAACCTGATAGTGCTGGTGTCGCTGGCGTTCGGCGTGGTGTTCCAGGTGCCTCTTCTGATGGTCTTCGCAGTCAAGATGGAGGTCGCCAGCCGGCGTTGGTTCGACGAACACAGGATATACGTATGGGGTGGATGCATCACGGTGGCGGCGTTGTTCGCCGGCACGCTCGACCCGACGGGCGTCGCAGGCCTCATGGTCGCGCTAACGATGATACTCCTTTTCGAGGGTACAGTCGCGGGCCTGCGTATCGTCGGGGTCGACTGAGCACGCGAGCCGAAGGCTTGTTGAACGGCGCCGTCGACCGAGAGCCATGGACGACTACCAGCGCCTCACCGAGGAGTTCCACGACAACGCCGGCATAGACCACGATGGCACGAAGGACGACCAGATGCTCTGGGTATCGATGCTCACGGAGGAGCTGGGCGAGCTAGCCGAGGCCGTCAACAAAGACAGGATGGACGAAGTCGGAGAGGAGCTGGCCGACGTCGTCATAGTGGCGTTCGGCCTCGCACGGATACTAGACATCGACCTCCGCGAGGAGTTCGAAGCCAAGATGGAGTACAACATGCAGAAGACGGGCGCGAAGAGCGAGGGCGGCAAGGTGCTCGACGACGCCCGGTCGGGGTAAGCCGGGGTGCTTTTGTACCGACGCCGTCAACCCAGTCCAAGCACATGAGGGTCGCCGTGGTCGACAACGGAGGGCAGTTCACCCACCTGGAGGGACGTGCGTTCAGGGACCTCGGCGTCGAACACGAGCTGGTGGACAACCAGGCCGAGCCAGCCGAGGTCGTCGAGAGTCACGACGCCGTCGTTCTCAGCGGCGGGCCACGTATCGAGGACGTGGGCAGGAGCCCGGACTACCTCTCTTTCGACGTGCCCGTGCTCGGCATCTGTCTCGGCCACCAGCTGATAGCACGCGAGCTAGGCGGCGAGGTCGAAGCCGGAGACCACGGCGGATACGCCGACGTCGAGATAGAGGTAGTCGAGCCAGGCGGGCTCTTCGACGGCGTCCCCGCGGAGTTCCGGGCGTGGGCGTCCCACGCCGACGAGGTCGTAGAGCTACCCGAGGGCTTCAGGACGACGGCGCGGAGCGACGTCTGCGAGATAGAGGCTATGGAGCACGTCGACCGCGCGATATACGGCGTCCAGTTCCACCCCGAGGTAAGCCACACGGAACACGGCCTCGACGTCCTCCGGAACTACGTCGAGATAGCCGAGAGACACGCAGGCGGCCCGTAGGGCGGAGGCTCGCAGTCGGGCGGACGGTTTTCGCAGGCAAGTACGAAGTATCCGGAGAGCTAGACGGCTTCACTCGACGTCGTAGGTCGGGCCTTCGTCGGAGTCCCTCACCTCGACTCCCCCCGCCTCGAGAGCGTCGCGTATGGCGTCGGCTTCGTCGTAACGTCCTTCTTCACGTCTGCGTTCCCTGACCTCGAGAGCGGCTTCCACCACGCGTTCGACGTCGCCTCCGACGTCCGAGAAGTCGAAGCCCAACACGTCTCCCGCGAGGGTGCGAAGAGAAGTCCAGGCCCGGTACAGGCCTTCGTAGTCGTATGGCGGCGACTCGACGTGTCGGTTGACGGCGTCGACGACTCCGTAGAGAGCGGCGAGCGCCTCCGGCGTGTTGAGGTCGTCGGACATCGCGGCCTCGAACTCCTCTACGCCCGTCTCGACAGCCACGCGCAGGTCTTCGTCGACGTGCTTGGCTCTGGCGTCGAGCGAGTCCATCGCGCGTTCGGCGGCTTCGACGGCGTTCGACAGCCGGTTCCACCTTCGTCTGCCTTCGTCGAGCGAGTCATCCTCTAGCTGCTGGGGCTTCGAGTACTGGGTGGAGATCAAGAACGCTCTTACGTCGTTCGCCGAGTAGTCTTCGAGGGCCTCGTGGACGGTCCAGTAGTTGTCGAGCGAGGTAGACATCTTGTCCTCGCCTACCCGCAGGGGGCCGACGTGCATCCAGTAGCGCGCGAACTCCTGTCCGGTGGCGGCTTCCGTCTGAGCTATCTCGTTCTCGTGGTGAGGGAAGACGAGGTCGCGACCGCCGCCGTGTATGTCTATGGTCTCCCCAAGGTGACGGGTGCTCATCGCGCTGCACTCGACGTGCCATCCGGGTCTGCCGGGACCCCAGGGCGAGTCCCACTGGGGTTCGCCGGGTTTGGCTGGCTTCCAGAGCGCGAAGTCCGCGGGGTCGTCCTTGTGCTCTCTTTGCTCGCCTTGTTCGAGTTCGTCGGGGTCCTGACCGGAGAGTTCTCCGTAGGAGTCGAACTCGCTTACGTCGTAGTACACTCCGCCTTCGGTCTCGTAGGCGTAGCCGCGGTCGACGAGGGTTTCGACTATCTCTATTATGTCGTCGACGTGCTCGGTGACGCGTGGACGGACGGTCACACGATGGAGACCGAGAGCTTTCATGTCGTCGTAAACCTGTTCCGTGTAACGGGCGGCGACTTCCTCGGGTTCGACGTCTTCGTCTTCGGCGCGCGCGATTATCTTGTCGTCTACGTCGGTCACGTTCTCTACGTGTCTGACGTCGTAGCCGAGGTACTCGAGGTACCGGTGGAGTACGTCGAAAGACGTCCAGGTTCTCGCGTGTCCGAGATGTGGGTCGTCGCTCACTGTGAGTCCGCATACGTAGAGCAGGACGGTGTCGGAGACTGGCTTGAACTCCTTCTTCTCTCGGCTCCGGGTGTCCGTGAGTTGGAGTCTCGGGGGGTCGCCGGCCATCTGGCTCATGGTTCCGGTCTACGCGTGTTAAGGGTTCTGGATGTAGTCGATGTGGCTGCGGGACCGGGGTGTCGTCTTACTGGAGGGGTGGTGCGCGCGGGGGTTCGGTGGTGTTTTGTGTTGACTGGGGCTCGGCTGGAGTGGTTTAAGCTCTGCTTTTCCCCTGGTCGACCCGGGTAAGTTCGGATTACTTTCGTCCAAATCCGGTGCACAGTCGTGGATTCCGTCGTCGGCCCAAGACCTCTAAATAGCCAGGACTTCGCGAAAGCTTATATCGTTTCAAGACAAACTTACCACCGATGAAGTCAGCTTACTTCATGCTCGGCACCGGCCTGGTGCTCATGTCCACCGGCATAGGAGGCGTGTTCGACCAAAAAGTCGGACTAATGAGCTTCGTCGCTGGCTTCGTGGTCATGCTCTCGGGCGTCGCTCTCTGGTCGCGGAAGGCGACGAAAGCCGAGACCGTGAGCCAGAAACGAGAGCGCGACAGCCCCGCCCTTATAAGGTTCACGGGGGTCGCGATAGCTCTGCTGTCGCTGATAACCCCGTACTACCGAGAGCCCGTCACTACGGAGATGCAGGGTCTCAGCGTCTCGTTCATGGAGCTAGTGGCCGCCACGTACTCGACCGGCTCCGTCGAGGTAAGCTACCTGTTCGTCGCGCTCGTGAGCGTCGTGCTAGTGGGTTCGTTCGTCTCCATCTTTCACCACGCGGGCGGTTACATAATGCTCCTGGGCTCGATGACCGTGTTGTTCGTCGGCATGATGACGCTAGGCTCCCTAGAGGGCCTCGTCCAACACGTCGAGGCGGGCATAGTGCTCATGGTGCTCGCAGCGCTCGTTGTCGTGTCGTCGCGTCTCTCCCACCCTGACACGGGCTTCCGCGAGGGCTCCGACTGGGTGATGTCCTCGGTCGTCCGGTGAGAGAAGCTACAGGAGGGAGGGTCGCAAGCGGGGGGACGGCTCTCGTTCGTCTCGATTGATCGAGAAGAGTCGCTGGTTCATGGGCTCGCCCAGATTCGAACTGGGGATCTCCTCCATGTCAAGGAGGTGTCATGACCAGCTAGACCACGAGCCCTCGCTCGAAATTAGAAGTGGAGTCCAAAAGAATCTATCGGAACGACGGACGGAACCGCCCCAGCAGTACAGCCTGGACCTGGCCCCGGGCGAGGTTTCGCGCGCTCGGATGCCCGCACCGAACGAGAGCGGTACCAGCATAGCTGTGGTTTCAGATGTCGCGGTCGGAAGCCCGGGGCAAACGAACACCTTTTCCAGCGGGGACCGAACGGTGGGCAGACGTCCTGCCGCTGTGCTGCGCGCCCGCTGCCTGCACGGTCCACCCCCGCTTTAGTCACCAAAAAACCGCCAATGCGCCGGCCGGGATTCGAACCCGGGTTATGGCCTTGGCAAGGCCATGTGATACC
>JBKGYY010000016.1:0-18475 GCA_046545855.1 Halobacteriales archaeon
GCGCGCTCGAACTCGAGAGACGAGACCACGAGCGTCGACGTCCCCTCGGTCCGCACGAGGACGACGTCGTCGGGTACGTCGAACTCCGTGAGATACAGGACGTCCGGGTCGTCGGACGAGCCAACGTGCAGGTAGCAGTCGAACTCGTCGAGCAGTCCGTCGACTCCGTCGTAACGCATGGTCTGAAGTCGGCCCCGGGGGCCATAAGGACATCTGTCGGTCTGCTCCGCAGGACATAAATCCAGCCGAACCGACGTGAAGTCATGGCAGAGCTACCCGACTTCGAGGACGTCACCCGGAGGTTCGAGGAGGTGGACGTCGACGTCGCCTGGACCGAGGGCCTCGGGTACGTCACCGCCTCCGACGGAATCAGCGTGGGACGCGACCCACGGGTGACTGCGTACGTAACCGTCGAAAGCCGGTCGGACGTCCGAGTCGGAAGCTACTACGTCGTACCCTACCCCGACGGAGAACACCTGTTCGCACGCATAGCGTCGCTGAGATACGAGCAACAGTTCGACAGCGACGACGCCAACGAGGTACACGCCCAGAGAGCCCTGTCCGGAGAAGCCATAGACGAGAACGACTTCAAGCTCCTCGCCGAGTTAGAGCCCATCGCGGTTCTCTACGAGGACGACGGCGTCAAGAGACGTATGACCGACCGCGTGCCCAAACCCAGCGCCGTCGTCGAACCACCCGGAGACCGCGCTCAGGTCAAAGCAGGCCTCGACATACCCGAACACGGCGTCTTCGTCGGCCACCTCGCCGTAGGAGGCGAACGCGTGCGACTGCCGAGCGAGAGCCCACCCACCGTCGACTACCGCCTCGACGACGGCGACGGAGACAGAGAGCCCCTGATCTTCCGACACCTGCTCGTCGCAGGAGGCACGGGCAGCGGCAAGAGCCACAACGCCAAGAACATCCTCCGGCAGCTAGTCGAGTCCACCTACGAAGTCGACGTCGGCGACGACACCGTCAGCCGGAAGCCCGCGCTCGTCGTCATCGACCCGCAGAACGAGTACGCGTCGCTCCACGACGACCCCGACGTAGACCGTGATACACGCCGGGAGTGGGAGGCCGAAGGCATCCACCACGGAGGCCACCCGGAGACGACGGCGTTCGTACCCGACGTAGAGGGATACGACTACGACGCAGGCCACCGCGCGCCACAGAGAGAGTTCAGCGTGCCGTTCGAAATGGTGCGGTACAACCACTGGTTGCTAGCCGGCGGCGCGCTCAACGAGAACCAGCTACGCGGGCTCGAACGCCTGCTCGACGACTACTTCGACGGCGCAGACCAGCCGACGTACGACGGCTTCTCTCGTTTCCTCGACGACACCGAGCGACGCGAGCGCTACGACGAACGCGGCCTCATACACGAGGCGACGTACGACGCGCTCGTAAGCCGGATAGCCGAAAACCCCGTCTTCGAACGCGTCTTCGACAGACCCGCCGACCCCATAACCGACCCCGGACTGCTAGGCCGGCTGGTTCGACCGGGCGCGGTATCCGTGATACCCACATACCACGTGTCGAGCAGCAGGGCCGAGGAAGTCGTGGTGCTCGCCGTCGCCTCCCTACTCGTCGACGACAAGCTACGGACTGGCGGCCGCCGCCAGATAAAGGAGACGCCGCTCGTGCTCGCGTTGGACGAAGCCCACAACTTCCTCGGTGACGCCGAGACGGCGCAAGGCCGGATAATCCAGTCGAAGTTCTCCGACGCCGCCAAACAAGGCCGGAAAGAACGCCTCGGCCTGTTCCTCGTGACACAGGACCCCGGCGACGTCGCCGACGCCGTCTTCAAACAGATAAACACGAAGATAGCCCTCAACCTCGGCGACGAACAGGCGCTGTCGAGCCTCAACCTCCCGACCGAACTCGAAAACCGCGTGCCCTACCTCGAACGCGGCCGGATGGCCGTCTACTCGCCCGACAACAGCGAACCCGTCGAAGTCGCCGGCCTCCCCGACTGCGTCGTCCAACACGACTGAACGATGGCTGCGACGACGGCGGAGCGAACGAAACCGGAAACATAGAACAAGAATTAAGCACAAGCCCGGCCTACCACGAGCCAGCGGGCCCGTAGATCAGCGGTAGATCACCCCCTTGGCATGGGGGAGGCCCCGGGTTCAAATCCCGGCGGGTCCAAGCCAGTTGTATCGCGTATCGAGGGAACGAGAAACGCCCGACAGCGACGGGTAAAGACGGTGAAGCCACTCCCTCGGAAAACGGGTTCTGTTCGAAAGTAACAGCGGGTCGCCGCCGCCGTTCCGTCAGAGCATAGTAGCACGGACTCTTTGAACTAAACGTGGAACCTGCGCCTGACGCCGTGGACGAAGGCTACGAGCACGCGGCGTATCGAGGGCGCCTGGACGACGTTAGCCTGCCTCGTACCTCCATGTCGACGTGGGAGAGATGGTCGTCCGACAGACGCTGGCAGTGGTTCGGGGCGTTCGACGGAAGGACGGCGGTAGGTGGAGCGCTCGTCGACGTGGGTTGGTTCGGCTCGATGTTCGTCTGGACGTTCGACCGCCTCTCACGGGAGATGACGTCCGAGGACTTCCTGCTTCCTGCCGGGGTCTTCGAGGTCACCGACGACGACACTCACGGCGTCGTCGCGAGACTCGACCTGCCGGGCAAGAGGTTCAACGTGCATCGCTCGGGCGAGCAAGTTCACGTCACCGCGGTCTCGTCTGAGCAAGACGTGAGGCTGAAGTTCGACGTATCTGGCACCGAGGCCCTGACCGCCGTCTGTCCCGCCGGCAGCCGAAGTCGCCACGTCGACTTGACCGAGAAACACGCGGGTGTCGGCGTCTCAGGACGTGTTGTCACGCCGGAGTTCGAACGCGTGCTGTCTGGAGTCGGAGGTCTCGACTACTCTCACGGACTGCTTCCGCGCCGTACCCAGTGGCGTTGGGCGATGGGGTTCGACGGCTCCGAGGACGGCGGACTGGCGTTCAACCTCACGGAGGGTTACACGGGAGGCGTGGAGAACGCCGTCTGGGTCGACGGTGTACCGTGTTCCGTCGGACGTGCGAGCTTCGAGTTCGACGGCTCGATACGCGTGACGTCGGACTGCGGCGTCGTGGACGTCCTGCTCGACGTCGAGGCCGTCAGAGCCGACGACATCGACGTCTGTCTCTTGGAGTCGAGCTACCGTCAGCCTCTCGGAGTGTGGCGCGGCGAGTTAGCGGGGAGGGAGTTCGAGGGCGCCGGCGTCGCGGAACGACATATAGCCAGGTGGTAGCGTTCGTTCGACCGCTGTCCCCGGGTCTAGGTTCCGAAGACGAGTTCGCGTATCCCTTCGACTGCGTCCGGGATGTCGTCTATCGCGTCGTCGACGGCGTCCTCGTCGCCGCCGGAAAGCTCGTCCGGGTCTCCGTCGGCGTCGGCGATGCCGTCGCATGCCCTCTCCGCGGAGTCGTCAGCGCGGGCCATCTCGAGGAGGGCTTCGTCTAGATCCTCGCCCTGCACTCGCCACGACTCGTCATCGTCTTCGTCCTCGCGGCTGACGTCGAACCTCCACTCCTCGACGTCCTCGGGGTCAGGCAGAGGGTACTCGTCCCGGATGTCGCGTACCCCTTGGGCGTGGTCGCGGAAGGTGTCGGCGGAGACCGAGTCCGAGTCGTCTCGCCAGGAAACCAGGTCCTCGCGCACATCCTCCAGGTGGTCGGACATCTCCCTGCTGTATCCCCGGATGTTGTCCCACTCTTCGTCGCTGGGGCCGCTGCCACCCAGGCATCCGGTGGCGAACGCCGCTGCCGTCAGACCGAGGAAACCACGTCTCTTCATCGCTCGGTGTTAGCACGCCGTCGACTAACCGGTTTTGGTCGGTGGCCGGTCATTGTGTAAACGGCGTTCATCACTCGGTGCAGAACTTCTGTGTGCCGAAGACCGCGTGTCCCTCGCTGACGTAGACTCCGACCGACGCCGACGTGAAGTCGTCGTCCATGATGTTCTCCCTGTGGGGTTCGCTCGCCATCCAGTTGTGGACGAGCGCCCTGGCTACGTCTCCCTCGTCGCGGTTGACTTCGGTTTCGTCCGTCCACTCGTCGTGCTCGCGGACGTCGTAGAGCGCTACGGCGGCGTTCTCGCCTATACGCGTGCAGTCGATGTCCTCCATCCTGTCTCTCGGTCTATCGCCGTCGGAGTCCACGTGGCCGACGTAGCCGTTCGACGCCATGTCCGCGCTGTGGCTCCTCGCTTTCTCGCGCGAGGGCTCGTGGAACTCCAGGGGCTCGAGGTCTTCCTCCGCCCGAAACTCGTTGGTTATCTCTATCGCTCGCTCCTCTATCTCGGCGTAGTCGAACCTGTCTGACTCACCGGGGTCTTCCCAGTCGTTGACGACCTGGTACTCGGTGCCCTCGCCCTCGAACTCCGGCGTCTCGGGCGAGCCCTGCAGCAACATGTAGCCGCCGGCTAAGCCCGCTGCTAGGAACACGAGCGCGAAACCCCATATCAGCAGTTTACCGATTCCCATCCTATCTCGCTCCCCTGGAGGCGCCCGTCCTTATTAAGACTCCGGGAAACCGTCGTCGTACGCGCTCAGCACATGCTCTGGGTGACGTAGACCGTCGCGTTTTCGAAGTCGAAGTGGACGCCGACTCCCGACCGCGTGAAGTTCCCGTCGTCGAGCATCAAGTCCCTCGGGGTGCGGCCGAACTCGGTCTCGTATTCGTCCCCGTCCATCTGGAGCCAGCCACGGTTGACGACCTCTCGCGTCGCCTGGTCCATGTTACGGATGGTGGTTTCGTTGTCGTCTATCGGATGGATGAAGTTCTCGTGGTACTTTATCTTGAAGTGGTTCTCCGCGGCATCGTCACACCGGTACTCGTTGAGCCAGTATCGCTGGAGGGCCGTTACGTTCTCCTGGTTGACGCTCCCCTCTAGGTCGTACTTCTCGCGGTCGCGCGCGTGCTCAATGGCTATCTCACGCAGGTCGTCGTCGCAGTGGAGCGGGTCGAGTCCCTGCGCCGCCCGTATGGAGTTGACCTTGTCGTGCACGAGCGCCTCGAACTCCCTCGGCTCCATCCTATCTACGACGTCCCGATGGGTCGACATCCTGGCGTCCTCCGGGTGTTCGTACTCGTATCCCGGTAGCTCGGTCGAGCACTCGGTCGACAGGTTGGCCTCCTCGGCGTCCTCGGGCTCGGCGTCGAGGTCAGGGTCTATCTCGACCGTCTCGTTCGAGCGCTCGAGGTAGAGGAGGCTTTCGTTGTCCTCTGCCCTCTCCTCCATCTCGTCCGCCGAGAGGTTACCGTCGTCTTCTCCGTCTCCTCCGTCTCCCCCGTCTCCGTCCCCGTCTCCGTCGTCGACCGAGTCCGAGGGGTCCACGTCTTCTTCCGTCTCGTTGTCCTCGCCTGGGCTCTGAACGCAGCCCGCGAGCACCAGGGCTGATGCCACCAGCAGTATCAAGACCGCCAAGCGGAGTCTCGAATCCATGTACGTCACCTGGTGGAGAGAAGGCGTCCATCCATAAAGGGTTATCTCATGATCGAGGGCGAAACCGTGGCCCAGTCTACGTCAGGGCGTTATCGTTAGGCCCCGGAGGTTGGACCAGTCTGCGTAACGCTCGACGCGGTTGACGAGAGCCGTCGGCCCGAGTTCGAGCAGGACGACGTCGCTCATGTCACAAGCCCCCCTGAGGAAGTCGTCGGCTTCGAGCGCCACGAGACACATGTGGACCTCGTCCTTGAGGGCGTCGTCGAAGCGCTCGCGCTGGTAGAGGAGGTTACCGAGGCCGCGTATCGCACCGGACTCTATCGACGTCTCGACCAGGAGGACGTCGCCGGTCTCCTCGGACTTGAAGACGAGGTCGACGCCGTCCTCCGAGTGAGTTTCCTCGTGAGTCCACTCGTCCTGGAACGCGACGTCGGGGTACCGCTTCAGGAGGCTCTTGACCTCGTCCTCGTCGAGTATGTGGCTGTTGAGGCTCGAGAAACGCTCGATGAGACGCGAGAGCGACACCGAGTCGACGTCGACGCCTCGCTCACGTAGCTCCGACAGCAGGTCCTCGAAGCCCTTGTGCGTCACCCTCTGGTCCGCGGACTCCACGAACGCGCTCGAGTCGTCCGCCCACATCTTGTACGCCTCAATCGCCTCCTCGAGCCTGAGTTCGTCTCTGTCTTTCACAGGGGTGCCGAGGTGACGGGCTTTGTTCATCGTGAAGACCCTTACCCCGGAGGGCTTAAATCCCTTCTGCAGGTCTGTATGACGTGTGGATGCCAGCCGGGACGACCTGACGGAGCTACGCGAGGAGATACGCGGCTGCAAGCGATGCCGGCTCAGCGAGAGCCGGACGAAGGCCGCGCCCAACCAGGGTGACGTCGACGCCGACGTCCTTCTGGTGGGCAAGATGGTCGGCTACGCCGACGACGAAGTCGGCCTCCCGTACCAGGGCGAGGCCGGGCGACACCTCGACTACGCGCTCGAAGCCAACGGCGCGAGCCGCGACGACGTCTTCCTCACCAACCTCACGCGCTGCCATCCGCCCGAGAGCCGCGACCCCAGGTCGGACGAACTCGACCGATGCGCGCCTTACTTCGAACGCGAGCTAGCCATCGTTTCGCCGTCGTACGTCGTCGCGCTCGGCCGGCTGGTCGCCCGACGTCTGCTCGGCCAGGACGTAGACGTCGAGACCGCGCGCGGCGAACTACATCCCTACAACACGCTGACTTACACCGGCGAGGTCCTCGTCACCTACAACGTCGGAGCCGCGATGTACGACCGGTCGAAACGAGAGTCGATAGCCGACGACCTCTCGCTCGTGCTCTGACCGGGCTTCGAACGACATATGTACGTCGGGCGTTAACGCCCAAAGAAGATGCCCGAGAGCCTCTCCGACAACGAACAGAAGGCGGTAGACTTCGTCGAGGACGCGGACACCGCCTACCAGAGCGAGCTATGGAAGGAGCTCGGCGTCACGAGCCGGACGGGCAGCAGGATAGCCAAGAGGCTCGAGGAGAAAGGCGTCATCGAACGCGAGCGCACGACCTACGAGGGCAACAAGACCTACCGGCTGATGATGGCGGGCGAGTCCGAAGAAGAAGAGGTCGAGGAGCCGGAGGCGAGCGCCGAGGAGCTCGACGACGACGAACGCGCGGGCCTGCGTCTCGTCAGGTCGACCGGCGGCGTTCACCAGAGCGATTTCTGGAAGGAGCTCGACGTCTCGAGCCGGCAGGGCAGCAGGATAGCGAAGAAGCTCGCGGACAGCGGCTTCATCGAGCGCGAGGAGGTCGTCCACGACGGCAACCGCACGTACTACCTCACGCCGAAGGTCGACCGCCTCGACTACTCCCTCCTGGTCGCCGGCAACATGATATCGCCGTTCATAGGCGAGATGCAGCCCGACCCCCTGAGCGGGAGCTTCACCGAGTGGCTGTACGAGCTAGCGTACGACTACGAGGAGTCCGCCTGAACCGAGCCCGCGTCCCCGACTAGCTCGACGACGTCGTGCAGCGACCGCGTCTCGTGAGTGGCTTCGACCTCCAGCGACCGGTTGTGGCTACGGCGGACGAAGACGGAGTCGACTCCAGCGCGGCGCGCCGCCACGACGTCTTTCTCCCTGTCGCCGACGTAGACCGGGTTCTCGGCGTCGAGAGCTTCGGTCGCCCGCTCGACGAAGTCCGGCCTCGGTTTCTTGCGTTCTAGGTCCTCCAAAGTGGGCTCGCGGGCGACCACCGTCTCCACGCGCTCGGATATCCCGAGTTCACGCACCACGTACTCGACCGTCTCCCTCTGGTTGTTGCTCGCTATCGCTACCGCGCGGCCGTCGAGCGAGTCGAGGGCCTCCAGGTCGGGGTAAGCCGGCTTCAACCCGTCGTCGTAAGCCTGTTTCTGGGCTTCGGCGACGTGACGCTCGCGGGTGCTCCAGACGGCGTCCGCGCCGACATCGTGCCGGCGGCACAACTCCCGCAGGCCGTCGGCCGACACCGAAACCAGGCGTTCGACCTCGCTTCTCTCGAGAGAGATGCCGTGTTGCTCGAACGCTCTCTCGACGGCGCCGTAAGCTACCTCCGGACGCGTTGGTTCGACGAGCACGCCGTCGAAGTCCAGCACAACGGAGTCGTACACGTTCGGCCGTAGGACGTCCTCGTCTATAAGCCAGGCGTTTCAAACCGAAGATTCAAAATCCGAGCCGGCGTACGTGTCGTCGCGGGTCGGTGGTCTAGTTGGCTATGACACCGCCTTCACACGGCGGAGATCCGCGGTTCGAAACCGCGCCGACCCATGAACGAGCGAGTTTCACGAGCGAGCGAATGGGGAGAAACGCGTTTCGAACCCGTGAACGCGCGACCGCGGACAGCGGAGAGGCGGAAGCACGGTGCCACGCCGACGGACGGGTAGTTACCGGCGGTGTCCGTGTAAGAAAAGGTATATCACCCCCCTGGTTTTTATTTCATTCCACTAGTAGGCACCCGCCACATGAGCCTGAAAAGGTACTTCGAGTACTCGGTCGTATGCTTGTTGACGGCTTCGATCATAGGCTACGGTCTGTTGAGCGGTCTGAAGATGTCGTCCGTCTTCATCGAGACGCCGCTGGTGGACCTCAGGCTCGTGTTCCTGAACTCCATCAGGTCCACGCTCGCCTTCGGAGTCTTCATCTCCTTCTTCGGCCTGCTCCTCGTGAAGGAAGTCTACTCGCGCAGCGAGATACCCGTCGAGACCGACGGAGGCCCACTGTTGGCCATCGTCCCGGTCTACAACGAGGCCGAGATACTCCACAAGAGCGTCGAAAGCCTCAAACGTTCGAGCTACGAGGACGTAGACGTCTGCGTCGTCTGCGAGGAAGACGACCGGGAGAGCGTCGAGAGAGCGATGGAACTCGGATGCGACGTCCTCGTCAACAACCACCCGGGCTCGAAGGCGGGCGCGATAAACACGGCGTTCGAGGAGAGAACTGAGTACGACTACTACGCCATCTTCGACGCCGACGAAGAGGTAGTCGACGGCTTCCTGTCGAAGGCCGTGGGGACGATCGAGGAAGGTGGCCACGAGGCGTTCGAGGGCAGGAGGATACCGGAGACAAGAGGCATCGTCGAGTCGTTCGGGTACTGCGAACGCGCCGTCTTCTACATCCTTTTCAAGTTCATGGAGGCTACGGGTTTCCGGAACCTCGGGAGCGCGTCGGTAGTGATGGAGAGAGACGTCTGGGAGCGCACGGGGGGGTACGACGACATGCTCACAGAGGACATCGACTTCCACCACAAGTCGTACCGCGCTAAAGTCGACGTCGCCAACGACAGACGCGTGAACACCGTGATGGAGGCACCGCACACCTGGAGCGACTTCTGGCACCAGCGCAAACGGTGGCGCATGGGCTGGGTACAGGTGCTGCACAAGACCCTGAAGGGTGGATACGACAACTACCTCAGCCTCCGTGGCGTGTACTCGACGAGCCGGATCTTCCTCGGGGTGCTCGGGACGGTGTCGATACTTGTGCTCGTCCCCAAGATGCTCGTGCTGTTCTTGCTCGACCTCGACTTCTTCTACCTGTTTCCGCTGGTGTCCCTGGCATCGGTCACGGCGCTCATCTCCCTCAGGGACAGCCGCTACGACAAGGTCGGTTTCCTGGGGTTCAACGCAGTCCTCTCGATACTCGTGCTCCCGTTCACCAGCTTCCTCGCTCTCAAGTCGTTGGTCGAATACGTCGTGAGCGGGGAGTGCGGCTGGTACCAGGTCGAAAAGGTTAGCGAAAGGTCGCACGACGTCGGGTTCGACGGCGCCGTCGGGATACACGCGAACCCGGACGAACCCGAGGAGATAGCCCCGATGCAGAAACGAGAGGGCGACTGAACTGCGGTCGGCAGGTCTGCCCGCTGAAGGGCCGCGGTCTACCTGTGAGTTTTTTGGCGATTTTCTCGTTTCACTCGAAGATGCGCCGGCCGGGAATTGAACCCGGGCTATGAGCTTGGGAAGCTCATGTGCTACCCCTACACCACCGGCGCCCGTCGCGTCGAGTGATTCAGGTCGCGTGGCCTTCAGCTTTTCCGTAACGTCGACGGTTAAGTAGACCGAGATGGAAAAACGCGTGTGAAAAACGCGACGGAGGGACGGACGCAGTCGCCGGCCTGTGGAGGAGGACGGAAGACGTGAGCAGTCTCGACTCGACGTACTCCGTCGGCGTCGACGAGGCCGGCAAGGGTCCCGTGCTTGGTTCGATGTACGTCGTCGCCGCCTACGTCCCCGACTCGCCGGCTGGACTCAGGGACTCGAAGCGGCTGTCGCCCGAGCGCAGGCGAGAGCTCGCCTCGACGTTGAGGTCGGACGAAGACAACGAGTTCGAGGTCGTCGAGGTTTCTGCGGACGAGGTCGACGCATACGTCGACGGCGACGGCACGACCATGAACGACCTCGTGGTCGACGCACACGCTAGCGCTCTCCAAGGGCTCGATGTCCCGGACGTCGCCGTCGTCGACGCCAGCGACACCAGCGAGAGCCGGTTCCAGGAGAGGGTGTCGCGCCGCGTCGAACGCGACGTCGTCGCGGAACACGGCGCCGACGACTTCCATGCGGCGGTCGCCGCGGCCTCCGTGGTGGCGAAGGTCGAGCGCGACCGACACGTCGACGAGATAGGCGAGCGGTACGACGTCGACGTCGGTAGCGGTTACCCGGGTGACTCGCGCACTCTCGGTTTCCTGAAGGACTACCTGGTGGAGAACGGCAGTCTGCCTTCCGAGGTCCGGTGTAGCTGGGACACCTGCCGTCGGCTGGAGGCAGAGGTCGTTCAGTCGGGTTTCGATGACTTCTAGACCGAACGTCGGAACCCGCCCGGCGCTCTCTCACTTCTCGGTGAGAAGCTCGCGTAGCAACGAGCCGTAGGCCGGCCTTGTTATCAGCACGCCGACAAGCACGCCGACTATCGTCACCGTGGCGAAGCCGCTTATACGGCCGAGGCCGACGTAGAGCAGCGGGAGCATCGCGCCTATCGTCGTCGTGGCCGCCATACCTATGACGATGAAGGCGCGTTTCAGGCGTTTGCGGTAGACCTCCGAGCTACCTATCTCGCCTCGTTCCTGGACTTCGTCGGCGATTATGATGAGGTCGTCTACGCCCGTGCCCACGACGGCTATGAGTCCCGCTATGTACGATAGATCGATGTTGAAGTTGAACGCCGCCGAGAAACCCAGGAGGATGAAGACCTCGGCGACTCCCGTCAGCATCGTCGGCACCGCGATGCGTAGGTCTCGATATCGGTTGTATATCGTGGCTCCGACGGCGAGCACCGCGAAGAACGCGATCAACAGCGAGTACTCCTTGAACTGTTCGCCGCGCAGCGGGCTTATGACCGTCGACGACGCTATGCGGACGGGCGCCGGTAGCTCTCCCGAGCGTAGTGCCACGCTGACCTCCTGCGCCTCCTCGTTCTCGAGACCGGTGACCCGGAGTCCGCCTCCGTCCCACGTTCCCTCATCTATGGTGCTGGCGAGTTCGGGGTTGAGCGCTCCGCGGAAAACCTCCTCGCCGTCGAAGTACATCACCGGCGGGTGGTCCTCCGGCGTCTGTGTAGCCCCGGAGTCGACCATAGCCTCGCTGAAAGCGTCGGCACCATCCTCGGTTAGTCGGAACTGGACGTAGTAGGTGTCGTCGTCGCGCTCGGTGTCCTCTATCGGGGTGGAGACGCTGCCTCGTTCGACGCCGTCGCCGCGGGTTATCAGCTCCGTCTCGTTGTTATCCTCGTCGGTCAACACGTGTATCTCGAACCTGCCTTCCTGACGGATTATGTCGGCTATACGGCCTTCTTCTTCTCGTTCACCCGGTACCTCGACGACGACGTAGTCTTCGCCGGTCAGGACGTTTGACTGGACGGCTACCTCGGCTCCGGCACCCGACCCGAGGGTGTTGTCGAGTCTCAGCTGGACCGAGTCCCGGAGGTTGTTGAGGGTCTCCTGGCTGACTCCGCTCTCGACGGAGTTCACGGTGAGGCCTTCGTCTTCGAGAGCGTCACTGAAGTTCTCTTGCTCTATCTCGTCTCGGGCCTCCACCTCTCCAACTATCTCGCCTTCCGAGTCTTCCTCGGCTCGCACGGAGATACGGACGTCGAGCTCGTCGGCGAGACGTGATTCGAGGTCGTTCACCTCGTCTTCGTTCAGGCCCTCCACCTCGGCTATCGTGCCGACGGGCTCGAGGTCGAGCGTCGTGCCGCCCTCGAGATCGAGGCCGAAGTCCAGCGAGGTGACCCCGTCGCTCTCTCCGGTCGGTGCGAGAGCAACTACGGAGAGCAGCAGCGCGACGACGACCAGCCAGGTGCGCCAGTCTCTCGCGAGGCGTCCGTAGTTCACGTGACCTCCACCCCCTCGTGCAGGTCCTTGAGGACGTACCACCTGAGAACTCCGACGTTCATCATGTAAGTGTTCACGAGGTCGGTGGCGAGTCCGACGAAGAGTATCACGCCTATGTCCCGGAGGACGAAGACGCTGAACAGGTGAGCGATCACCGCCATGACGGCCATGGCGGCCATCGACGTAGTCGTCATCGTGATTCCTGTCCGCATCGCCGTCCGTACGTTGGTGTAGAACTCGCTGCGTCTTCCCTTGAGCGTGTTGCGCGTGAGGAGTATGTCGGAGTCGATGCTGTAGCCTATCAGGAGGAGTATCGCGGGTATCGTGGCGAGAGACATCTCGATGCCGAGCAACGTCATAGCGGCTATAGGCACGGTCATGTCGCTGAACGCGCTCGCTACTATGCCCGCCGCGGGAACGAAGCTCCGGAAGAACGCGAAGACGATCAAGGTCATCAGACCGAAGGCGAAGACGACGGCGACTACGCCCTGGTAGAGCAACGAAGCTCCGAAGGCTGCGCTCACCGTCGACACGGTCGCGTCCGGGTAGTTCGAGTCCCGGTAGTCCTGTACTGCGGAGAGCTCGTCCTCGTTCAGCGGGCCGTACCGGACGACTGCTCCGTCGGAGATTGACCTTACGTTCTCGGGTTCTGGAGCGCCCTCTATCGAGCCGAACTCCGACTCGACTTCGTCTACGGTGACGTCGTCGTCTATCTGGACGTTCACGCCGCCGGTGAACTCGAAGCCGAGGCTCACGGGGGAGCCCGTTATGACGTAGGTGAGGGCGAGAACGAGTAGCGCGACGGAGATGAGGACGGCCGGCGCGGAGACGAGCTGGAGCATCGAGTACTCGGAGTAGTCGACATCGTCGACGACGTACATACGGTTGGCTTGGTCGAAGATCGGAGTTAAGGCTTCTTATTTGACGCGCTCTCGACGGACGGCAGGAGCACGACTCCCTCCTCCGTCGACAGCGCCGCCACGGTCTCCTGCTCTCCGACGTATTCCGGTCGGAGCAACGTGACCGTCTCCATAGTCTCGGGGTCTAGCACCTGTATCTCGTCGTCGGACTGGCTCACGACCTGCGTCCTTCTGGCGTCTTCCACCGAGCCCACCTGTTCGACGTCGTCCGGGTCGACGGTAGCTCTCTCGCCGGTCTCGAGGTCGAGGCACCGGAGCAGCCGGCCGGACGACTCGACGAGCAGGGGCGTTCCTTCTAGTTCCACTACGTCGCCTTCGACGTACCGCGGCAGGGAGACGGCGTAGGTCACTCTGTAGAGCTCCTCTCCCTCTCTCTCGCCGACCAGGGTCGCGGAGTCGGACACGGCTGCGTCGTGTTCGGCGGAGAGCCTGTCGGCGACCTGTCGTCCCGACGCCGTCGTGCTCATGTAGACGTCGACGCCTCCTGCGACTTCCTCGGTCTTGGTTACGAAGGTCTCCCGGTCTCCGTAGTCCCTGCCGGCGACTCCGTAGGCGATCTCTATCGCGCGCTCTATTTCGTCCTCCGTCGGATCGCGGCCGTCGGCGCGTAGCTGGACGACGCTCTCGTAGTATCCGCCCGACCGCCTGCTGCACGTGGTGCACGTCGTCCTGTTCACCCTGACTTCGATCTCGCGTGACTCGACGACGTCGTTGCCGCGGACACTGGCTTCGACGGTGACGTACGCGACGTAGGTGTTGGGGTCCCTACGTTCGACGGCGAGCGAGATCGACGGGCGCTCGGCTTCGACGTGCAGCCCGAGGGCGTCTTCGACGGCCTCGATAGCTATCTCCTCTTCGGGCCGGGCCGCGTCCTCGGAGGTCCAGCCTCCGCCTAAGTCGTAGCTCCCGCAGTCGACGCAGACGTCTATCTCGACGCGCTCGGGGACGTCCAGGAGGTCGATATCCCGGGCGTAGCAGGCGTCGCACCGGTGGCTGTCGGAATGGATCTCTGCGCCGCAGTCGGGGCAGGGCACGGTTCTCATCCGCGGCCGACGTAACGTCCCGGCGACATAAACGCTTCCGGAAACCGGAAATCCCCCGACGTCCCTCTTCTGTAAAGCTTTATGCGAGCCGGCTGATAAGACGGGATAGGATGAGCGCCACCGACGACCTACAGGAGCTCAGCGGCGTGGGCTCCGCGACCGCCGACAAGCTGGGGGAGGCCGGGTACACCACGGTCAAGTCGATAGCCGTCGCCAGCCCGGGGGAGCTATCGGAGTCCGCGGGAATAGGCGACAACACCGCGGCCAAGATAATCCGGTCCGCGCGCCAGGAAGCCGACGTGGGGGGCTTCGAGACCGGCACACAGCTCCTCGAAAGACGCCGGGACATAGGCAAGATAAGCACACAGGTCCCCGAGGTCGACGACCTCCTCGGGGGAGGCATAGAGACGCAGTCGATCACCGAGACCTACGGCGAGTTCGGCAGCGGCAAGAGCCAGTTCACGCACCAGCTGAGCGTCAACGTCCAGCTTCCGCGCGAGCACGGAGGACTCGGTCAGAGCGCGATATTCATCGACACCGAGGACACCTTCCGGCCCGAGCGCATAGACCAGATGGTGCGCGGCCTCGAGGACGACGTCCTCGAAAGCGTCATGGAGGAACGCGGCCTCGACACCGAAGTCGACGACGAAGAAGCCCTGGACGAACTCGTCGAGTCGTTCCTCGAGCACATACACGTCGCCAAGGCGTTCAACAGCAACCACCAGATTCTTCTCGCGGAGAAAGCGAGGGAGATGGCCGACGACCTCGAGGAAACCGACCACCCCGTCGGCCTCGTCACCGTCGACAGCCTGACGGCTCACTTCCGCGCCGAGTACGTCGGACGCGGCAACCTCGCGGACCGACAGCAGAAGCTCAACAAGCACATGCACGACATACTCCGTATCGCGAGCCTTCACAACGCGGCCGCCGTCGTCACCAACCAGGTGCAGTCGAACCCCGACTCGATGTTCGGCGACCCCACGAAGCCCGTCGGAGGCAACATACTCGGTCACACGTCGACCTTCCGGATGTACATCCGCAAGAGCAAGAAGAACAAGCGCGTCGTCAAGCTAGTCGACGCGCCGAACCTCCCTGACGGCGAAGCCGTGCTCCGTATAAAGGAAGAAGGTCTCAAGCCAGAGTGACGTGAGCCGTCACCTCGCCGTCGATGTCGACGGCACTCTCACGCGTCCAGGTCGGTCGGCCGCCCTCGACCCCCGTGCGCTCGACGCCTTACACGACTTCCGCGGCCTCGTCGTTGTCTGCACGGGAAAGGTGCTGCCGAACGCGCTCTCGGTCTGCCGGTACGTCGGAGTCGACCTCAACGTCGTCGCCGAAACCGGCGGCGTCGTCTACGCGGGCGGTGAGCTTTCGATACACGGTGACGGCGAGGCCGCGCGGTCGTTCGCCGACGAATACCGCGAGCGCCACGGTTCGCTCGGCTGGGGTAAACACGACCTGGTAAACCGATGGAGGGAGACCGAGGTAGCCGTCTCGCCGGACGAAGACCGCGACGACGTCGAGGAGGTCGCCGCCGAACACGGTCTCGAGACCGTCTACACCGGATACGCGTACCACGTGAAGTCACCCGACGTCGACAAGGGCTCGGGACTCCGGGAAGCCGTCGGTCTTCTGGGAGGCGACGTCGACGACTTCGTCTACGTGGGCGACAGCGAGAACGACGTACCTGGCTTCGGGGTGGCGGGCCGCGGCGTCGCGGTGGCGAACGCCGACGAAGCCGCGCGAACCGCGGCAGACCACGTCACCGAAGGCGAGTACGTCGACGGCTTGCTAGAGGCTCTCGAGTCGCTCTGACCGCCGGTGGCTTTATGGCCGCCGCAGGCGGTGTATCGACATGGCTCTGAAGGAGATACTGGGTGGCGTCGCACTCGCCGTGTTCCTCCTTTTCTTCCTGGCGTTCATGGCGTTGTCCACGGGATACATCCTCGTCGACGACCCCGGTGAAGCGGCGTCTCAGTTGCTCGCGGGAGACGTCGTGCCGCCAGAGGTCGGAGTCGAGGAAGTCCAGGTCGGGCCGCTAGGAGCACCCGAAGCCGGGTTGCAGGACGTCGACCAGGATGGCGTCACCGTCGAGCAGAAGATATACGTCGACAACTCCGCCAACGCGGTAGGCGGAACCGTCGACGTAGTCGAGTACGACGCGTTCGTCTCGACCGAGCCCGACGATGGATTCGAGAAGATTGGTAACGGCACGATGGAGGACCTGGAGGTGCCGCCCGGCGAACGAGTCGTAAACTCGACGTCGTTCGACTCCGGCTACGACGAGTTCGCTGAGGCCCTCGGGGGAACGGCGGGTAGCTTCCTGATGTCTGGGGAGATGTACATGCGTATCGAGGGCACCGCGGAGATAGGCTTCGGTCCGCTGTCGTTCGAGGTGGATTTCGAGAACACCGAACCCGTGGTCTAGCTTCTGCCGCCGGGAGTTCAGGCTGGAGCCCCGACGTACAGGCGGTCCCCTAGCTCGACCGACCGACGTCTTCCGACGACTGCGTAGGGGCGTTCGACCGGCCCGACGTAGTCGATTACGTCGCCCACGTCCCCGAGATCGGAGTCGTATACAGTGGCTCCGAGTCCGGGTTCGTGTTCCTCCACGCATCTCACGACCAAGACGGCGCCGTGGTCTCCCACCACCGAGCCCAGGCGTTTCATCCTTTTATCCGTTCGAGCAGCCGAACGGGGTTCTCGTCGACGGCTCGTTCTGCCTCCGCTCCGTCGAGCCCGCTGAGGCGGGCTACCTCGTACGCCCGGTCGCGGTCGACGAAGTCACGTGGATGGTGGCTGTCGGTGTTGACGAGCAGGTTCGCGTCGTTCTCCACGGCGACGCGGGCGACGTGTCCGTTGGCGAGCGAGTGGCCGCGCCTCGTCGTCAGCTCGAGGTAGACGTCGTTTTCTGCGGCGAGCGCTGCGTCTTCGGGGGATATCATCCCGGGGTGGCCGAGCACGTCTACGCCGGCCTCTATCGCCGCCCGGTTGGTTCCCTCGCTCACGGGTTCCACGGGCGTCTCTCCGTGGGCTACTACGTGGTCGGCGCCGGCGTCTCTCGCTCGGTCCACGACGTCGGCGATGCGGCCGGGTGGAACGTGCGTGACCTCGACGCCCGCTAGTATCTCTATGTTGGCCGTCTCCTTCGCGGCTACCGCGCGTTCGACGAGGCTCTCGACGTTGGAGGCGTCGGCGTGGTCGGTGATCCCGATGGCGTCGAGGCCTACTACCTCCGCCCTCCGGGTGTGCTCGGCGGGGACGAGTTCGCCGTCGCTCGCGAAAGTGTGGCTGTGGAAGTCGATCCAGCCGGTCATGCCTCTCCTCTCATGGCGTCGACGTAAGCCGTCACCGCACGGAGGACGTCGTCCTTGGAGTCGTCGGCTTCGACGGTGACTCGGCCGGTGTCCTCCCACCACGAGCGCGGGTACCTCTTGTCCGGCTCGTACGTGGGCTCGTATCCAACCTGTTTGACGGCGCGAGCTATCTCCTCCGCCGTCGGCGACTCGACGGCTGCGTCGACGGGGACCCTGCGTCCCTCTGACCTCGTCTTCGTGGAGTCGATGTAAGCGGGCCAGATCACGGTCTCGGTCATACTTGTCGTAGAGCCAGGAGGTTTAACCAGTTTTCGTCTGCGTCGCCTGGGTCAGTCGAACTTCTCGTCGTAAAGCTCCATCGAGTGCTCGATGGCGTCGAGCGCTTTGTCGCGGCCGTCGAAGCCAAGTGTCTCGGTCTCCTTGCCGGGTTCGAGCGCTTTGTAGGTCTCGAAGAAGTGCGATATCTCTTCCTTCAGGTGGTCCTGGACGTCGTCGACGTCCTGCACGTCGTCGAAACGCGGGTCCTCCGTCGGGACGGCGATGACCTTGTCGTCCTGTTCGCCGTCGTCGTCCATCCGCATCAGACCGACCGGTCGGGCTTCGATGACGCAGCCGGGGAACGTCTGGTCTTCGACGAGCACGAGCACGTCGAGCGGGTCGTCGTCGTCGTACCAGGTCCGCGGGAGGAAGCCGTAGTCGCTTGGGTAGTGGACGTTCGAGTGCAGCACGCGGTCGAGGACGCAGCCTTCGACGTCCTTGTCGTACTCGTACTTGTTGCGCTCGCCCTTCAGGCACTCGACGACGGCGTGTATCTCCTCCGGCGGGTTCGGTCCCACGTCGATGTCCTTCCACAGGTTCGCCATGTACCGAACGCCGTCTGGATGGACAAAGAGGGTTTCGTTATCGCGGCATCC
>JBKGYY010000017.1:0-18447 GCA_046545855.1 Halobacteriales archaeon
GGACGACAAGGTGCTCGCGGGCTGGAACGGCCTCGCGGTCTCCGCGTTCGCGCGCGCCGGCCGCTCGCTCGACGAACCCCGGTACGTCCGCGAGGCGGCCGAGACGCTCGACTTCGTCTCGGATACGCTCTACCTCGACGACGGACTCCGCCGCCGTTACCGCGACGGCGACGTCGGCCGGCGGGCGACGCTCGACGACCACGCCTACCTCGCGCGCGCGGCGCTCGACGTCTACTACGCCTCCGGCGAACTCGACGCGCTCGCGCTCGCTCTCTCGCTGTATCGCGACGCAGTCGAACGCTACTGGGACGACGACGCAGGCGCTTTCTACTACTCGGACTCCGACGACCTCGTCGCGCGGCCGCGCGGCACCGGGGACGCCGCGCTGCCGTCGCCCGCGGGCGTCGCAGCCGAGGTGGCTCTCGAGCTAGCGTCGTTCACCGACGAGTTCGACGGAGTCGCCGGGGAAGCGCTCGCGGGCTTCGACTTCGACCGGGCTCTCGAGCACGAGTACGAGGCCCTCGCCTCCGACCTGCTGGTCCGTGGCCCCGTCGAGGTGGTGGTCCCGGACGCCGGCGAATGGTGGCGCGAGGCCGGCGGCCGATACCTGCCGCGCGCCGTCGTGACATCGGTTCCCGAGGACGTCGACTCGGCCGTCGAGACGCTGGACGTCGACGACGTACCCCCCGTCTGGCGTGGACGCGAACCCGAGGACGTCTACGTCTGCGTCGACACCACGTGTTCGCCGCCTCTCGAGTCCGCCGAACGAGGCCTCGGTTATCTCGACGACCTTCAGGCGTGAAGCTTTTGATATCAGACCTCGAATGAACACCATGACCGAACCGATAGAGGTCACCGACCGCGCGGCGCGGAAGGTCGGCGACCTCGTCGAAGAACGCGGGCTGGAGGGCCACGGCGTCCGCGTGAGCGTAGAGTACGAGGCCGGCGAAGCCTCGTTCAAGCTCGAGTTCGCCGAGGAACCCGAGGAAGACGACGTCGTGACGGAGTCCAAGGGGGTCGCCGTCTACGTAGACGGCGACTCCGTCGCCGCAGTCGAAGGCTCCAAGGTAGACTACGTCGTAGAACGCGGGAGAGCGGGTTTCAAGGTGCTGTCCCCGATGAACGACGACGGCTCCGCCGACTTCGACGACTCGATAGAAGGCCGTATCAAGGAGTTCCTCGCCCTCAACTTCCCGCAGATACAGGGCCACGGCGGCGAAGCCGTGATAGAGGAGATAGAGGAGGAGTCGGGCTACGTCCGCCTGAGCCTCGAGGGAGCGTGCTCGGGATGCGGCATCAGCGACGCGACGTCGACGGCGATACAGAACAACATGCCGGCGCAGGTCGAAGGCGTTAGCGAGGTCGAGATATCCGCGGGCGACGGAGCCACGCAGATAGACCCGCCGGTCTAGCCGCGCGACGAAAACCGAACTCCGGTCGAGAAACCATACCATGTCAGACGAAACCGAAGGCGACCCCGACGACGCGGACGAGGACGACGCGCCGTCGACGCGCGAGACGCTCGACGAACTCGGCTTCTACGACAACGACGTGACGGAGTTCCCGCCCGAGCTATCCGGAGTCAAACGGTTCAAGGCAGAGGGACGGGCCGAGCCTCTCGTCGAAGCGCTCGGGCTACAGGGATACGACGTCGGCTTCATGCGTCTCGAGATGATCGAGGCGCTCGGCAGGATAGGCGACGAAGCCGCCGTACCGGCGCTCGTCGACGAACTCGGCGACGGTGACACCAACGTCGCCGCGATGGAGGCGCTCGCCCGTATCGGCAGCGCCGATGCCGTAGACGAGATAGCCGAGAAGCTGGACCCCGAGAAACGGGTGGAACCACGCGTGCGAGCCGCCGCCGCCGACGCGCTCGGAGAGCTAGGCGACGACGGCGCAGTCGACGCCCTCGTCGAGATCCTCGACAGCGACTCCCCACGCGTGCGAGCCGCCGCCGCCGACGCGCTCGGAGAGATAGGCGACGACGGCCCCGTGGAAGCGCTCTCCGGGCTTCTCGAAGCCGACGAAAGCGAGAAAGTGCGAGCCAGCGCCGCGGGAGCGCTCGCCTCGATAGACACCGCAGACGCGAGGGAGACGTTGTCGGAGTACGACGACGACGCCAACGAACTCGTCCGGCGCGCCGTCTAAAGTGCGTCAAGCCGTGCGCTCTATCTCGCGTTCGACCGTCGACACTGGCGCGACGCCGCGCGACAGCAGCGCACGCGCGAACCCCGCTTCGCCGCCGTCGTAGCGAGAGCGGAGACGCCGTATCTCGACGGCCCCAGTCACGCGGGAGACGTGTTCGCCTGCGTGCCTGGCTATCGACCTCGCTTCCGCCGCGGCTTCCTCGCCCGGCAACCCCGTCTCCTCCGACAGGTACGAGGCGGCTTCGCGTACCGAGAGGTCGCCCGTCTGCAAGCCGACGTCGACGTAGGCACGCGCCGCCGCCGCGATCCGGTTGCGGGCGTGGACGAAGCCGACGTCGGGATGCAGGCCGGCGTCGACCGCCAGGCGTTCGGCGTGGTCGCGCCAGCCGAGAACGAGGTCGTCGCCGTAGTCGTTGAACCTGCCGACGAGACTCGTCGCAGGGTGACCGCGTGCGTGGAGACGCCTGTAGTGGTCGCCGGGATACAGGTCGGAGGCGACTCGGCCGGCTACCTCGGCCCGCGAGTGCTCGGCGAGCACTTCCTGGTTTTCCGGCGGCGTGACGTAGTAGACTGCCGTGCCGCCGTCGAAAGGCGGTGACTCGAGGTAGCCGGCTACCGGCAGGAGCCCGCGGGCGTAGGACGGCGTCTCCCTTATCTCTACGGCGTCTCCCTCGGGGACTCCGAGTCGCTCGCGACAGAGGTCGCGCGCCCGAGTCGCGTACTCGACGTACTCGTCGAGCACTTCGGACGGCGCCGGGAGGTCGGACTCGACGCGCTGGAGGGCGTCGCGGGGGTCGTCCGCCGCGGTCTCCAGGTCTACGTGGGCGTCCGACATCTCGGCTTCCGCTAGACGGCGCACCTCCTCGTGGTCCGGCAGGCCGCGCATTCCGAGCTTCGTGTCGAGTTCGTCTGCGCCGAGCCTCCAGTCGTCGCGTGGGTCGAGGCCGCGGAGCCACTCCTCGTGTTCGTCGAACGCCTCGACGACGTCTTCGGCGGCGGCGTTGACGCGGTAGGCGACGTCCTGTCTCTCGAGGTCTCCCGCGGCGTCGGCGACTACCTGGAGGAAGCCGGCTACGTCGGCACAGTCGTCTATCTCGGCGTCGACGTAGAGCGAGACGGGGTCGTCGACGCGCTCGCGGACTTCCTCGAGGTAGTCGGGCGTCGCTTCGAGCCGGCTGGCGATGGCTTCGAGCCGGGTGTCGAGCGGTGCGTACTCGCGGACGAACAGAGGGTAGACGAACGATATCAGGGCGTCGACGCCGCGGGGGTCGGACTCCCACGTCCGGAGGACCTGCATCTCGTGGACGTCGTACTCGACGGCGTCGCGGACGACGTCGGCGGTGAAGCCCTCGAAGCCCTCGAGGTCGTCGAGCAGCCCTTGGGCGGCGGCTACCTCGTCCTCTATCGACGAGCGGTCTCCGTCGGGTATCTCGGCGTCGCGCGAGTGGTCGCCGAGCACGCTGGCGACGTGTGGGTTGCGTTCGAGCACTCCGTCGACGTAGTCGTCGAGGACGTCCTCCAGGCCTCCGTCTGTCATCGCCGTTACTCGACGGCGCTACACCATTAATACGGTGGGACGCGGTCGCGCTCTCGGGCCTCGGCGTGAACGCCCGCTCGGTCGGTTGGCTCCACTCGTTAGACGCCGACGACCTCGACGTGGACGTCCCTCGACCGCGGGCCGTCGCACTCGACGAGCAAGACCGACTGCCAGGTTCCGAGCGCGACGTCGCCGCCTTCGACGGGTAGGCAGACGTCGTTGCCCACCAAGAGAGCCCTCAGGTGGGAGTCGGCGTTGCCGTCTAGCTCGTCGTGGCGTCTCTCGCGCTCGGGGACGACGTCGCCGAGGTAGTCGACGACGTCGTCGAGCAACCTCGACTCCGCCTCGTTGACTACGACGCCCGCCGTCGTGTGACCGACGAACACGAGACAGACTCCGTCGACTACGTCGGACTCGACGACGGCTTCGCGTACCTCCGGGGTGACGTCGACTACCTCCGTTCGAGCGGACGTCTCGACCGAGAACGACTTCATGAGCCCTCGGCCTCCGCGCGTTCGACGAGCGCGGCGGCGGCATCGTTGGCACGCGAGACGACGTCGTCGACGTCGAGCGACAGATGGACGCCGTCCTCGTAGAGCACGCGGCCGTCGACGACGGTGTGGACGACGTCGGCCGCAGAAGCCGAGTAGACGAGGTGGGAGACGACGTCGTGCGCCGGCGTCAGGTGGGGGGCGTCGAGGTCGACCACCGCGAGGTCGGCGGGTCGACCTGGCTCTATCGCGCCGGAGTCGAGGCCTAGGAGGCCGGCGCCTCCCTCCGTGGCGATTTCGAGCGCCGTCTCCGCGGGTAGCGCCGACGCGTCCCCCGTCTCGAGCTTAGCGAGCAACGCCGCGAGACGCGTCTCCTCGAGGACGTCGAGGTCGTTGTTCGACGCCGGGCCGTCGGTGCCTATCGCGACGTCGACTCCGGCGTCGAGCATCTCCGTGACGGGCGCGACGCCGGACGCAAGCTTGGCGTTCGCCGACGGACAGTGAGCGACTCCGACGTCGCGTTCGGCGAGCAAACCGCGGTCGTCGGCGTCGAGGTGGACGCCGTGCGCGACGTAGACGTCTCCGTCGAAGAAACCCAGGGAGTCGAGGTGCTCGGGCGGCCGGACGCCGTTGTCCTCGACGGAGTCCTCGACCTCGCTCGCGGTCTCGCTTAGGTGGACGTGGAGCCTCAACCCGTGTTCGCGCGCGAGACGCGCGGCCTCCTCTAGCGACTCGTCGTCGCACGTGTACGGTGCGTGCGGGCACAGCATCGTCGAGACCCGTCCGTCGGCGGCGCCGTCGTGCTCTACCGCGAACTCGACTCCTTCCCGGAGCTCTCTCCTGGCTTCTTCCTTCGTTTTCCCCGCGGTGATGACTCCGTAGCCGAGCGTCGCACGGAGTCCGGCGTCGTCGACGGCGGCGGCGACACGGTCCATGTGGAAGTACATGTCGGCGAAAGCCGTGGTGCCGCCCGCGACCATCTCGGCGGCGGCGAGCCTTGCTCCCGTCTCGACGTCGTCGGCTGTAAGCTGGCTCTCGACCGGCCATATGTGGTCTTCGAGCCAGACGTCGAGCGGCAGGTCGTCGGCGTAGCCGCGGAGCAGACTCATCGAGGCGTGGGTGTGTGCGTTGACGAGGCCGGGGACGACGACGCAGCCTCCGGCGTCCAGACGTCGGTCGGCGTCCTCCACGCTGCCTACCTCCTCGATGCGGCCGTCCTGGACGCCGACGTCGGCTTCGACGACGCCGTCGGGAGTGAGCACGAGGCCGTCTTCGACGGACAGGTCCATGTGGATTGCTCGACTTGCTCGCGGTATAGGGCTGTCGATGCCCCGTGCGACGTCGTGTCGGCCGGCGCACGTCGTGCGTCACGGGAAGCTCTAAGTGCTCCGGCGGCAGACCGCCATCCGTGTGCTACCGCGCGCGAGTCGAGTCCCCCGTCCGCCTGCACCTCGGTTTCGTAGACCCTCCGGGTGACAGGAGCTACGGCGGCGTCGGCGTCGGAGTCGAGGGCCCCGGAGCCGTCGTCGAGGCGATGCCTTCGGGTAGACTGGAAGTCGACGCCGTCGACCCGGGGGACGTCGACCGGCTCCGGAGGTACGTCGAGGCTCTCGACGTCGACGGCGTCGAGGTGGTGTTACGTCGGGGTGTACCGGCTCACGTCGGACTCGGCAGCGGGACGCAGACGGCGCTCTCGGTAGCCGAGGCATCGGCTCTCGTGCGCTCGCTAGACGTGGATCTCTACGACGTCGCCCGGCTTCTGGGGCGCGGCGACAGGAGCGGCGTAGGCGTCGGCGTCTACCGTTCGGGAGGCTTGGTCGCGGACTCCGGCGTCGGCGACGGGGTTCCGCGGCCCGCGGTCGACCTCGACCTGCCTTCGGACTGGAGGTTCGTCGTGGTTTCGGGCGAGGGCCGCGGTCTAAGTGGAGCCGACGAGGAGAGCGCGATGGAGGCTTACTCGGCGGTCGAGTCCACCGACGACGCGCTCCGTGCGTTCTACGGCCTGGTGGCGTCTGCGGCGGAGGCCGACGTCGTGTCTTTCGGGGAGGCGGCCTCGGAGTTCAACAGGTTGAACGGCGAGCGGTACGTCGAGGCCGGCGTCCAGGACGACGTCTACGTCATGCAGTCTGTCGTCGACGACCTGCTGTCGTTCGACTCGGTTTACGGCGCCGGTCAGTCGTCGTGGGGGCCTTCTGCCTGGGGTCTGTCTCGGGAGGGGGAAGCGGCCGAGGTGGCTGCTTCGTTCGAGTCCGCGTGGGTTGCGTCGCCGTCGTCCGGCCGGTGCCGGCGGCTCTTGTATGCGGACGACTGACTTCGGCTCGCGTCGGTCGGCGTTATCTCTCGCCTCTAATTACGCCGGTTATCTTGTTCCGCAGGCTGGTTCCCTCGGCTCTCACGAGGTAGAGCGCCGTCTCTCCGTTTCGGTAGTAGCCTTCGACCTCTCGCTGTATCTCGAAGCCGAGGTGGTGGTAGAACTCGAGTGCGTTGGTGTTGTTCTCTCTCGTGTGACAGGATAGCTCGCGGTGGTCGCTGCCGATGTCCTCCACGATGCGTCTCCCGAGGCCTCGTCCGCGGTGCTCGGGCGCCACCCCGAGGAACAGTAGGTAGCCGTCGTCTCGGACGACGGCGAACGCGGCGACGTCGTCTTCTATGTAGACGTGCGCCGTGTTGTTCTCGTAGGAGGTGGAGAAGAAGTCGTACGCCTGGCGGAGGTAGCCGTCGTGGTGCTTTATGCGTTCCTTCGTCTCCCAGACCCTGTCGAGGTGTGTGCGATCGTGGGGTGGGATGCGCTCGTGCTCCACGTCTCCTGCTACGCCGGGGTGACCCATAACTACTACGCCCGTTCAGTTGTGTTACGCATCCCGATAACGTTACGCTTATGTCGTCGTTCCGACAGTATCGGCACGATGCAACCCGAGAGCGGGAGGGCGGTCGGATGGTCCAGGTGACCCTCGTCCAGATAGACAACTACGGGCCCTGGACCGTGACGCCCGAACCCCGCCGTGAGGCCGACCTTCAGGCGCTCCAGGCCGAGCTATACGCCGACCTGTCGCGAGCGTTCGGCTCTCACGGCGGCACAGCGTTCTACAACCGGTTCGACAACGTCGTCGCCGTCACCGACGGAACGACGGAAGAAGACCACCGCGCGATACAGCGCGGTATCGGCAACCGCTACCCCGTCACGGTCTCGATGGCGGTGGCGAGCCACGAGCGCCCGCGCCACGCCGTCGAACGCGCCACCGAGATGATGCAACGCGAAGGCGGCGCACAGGACGCAGCGCGCGTCGAAGCCCTCGCGTACGACGGCGGAGTCCACGGAGACGTCCAGGTGGCGCACTTCGACGTAGAGGACGTCACGACGCAGTACACCGACCGCGTCGACGCCTTCGAAGCCACGCTGTCCGTCCAGTCGGCGTACACCGAGCTAAGCCGGCTGATGTGGCGGGAGCACGACTCCCCGACGTTCTTCGTCGGAGGAGACAACTACGTGAGCCTGACCCCGGGGCTCGCGGAACAGGAGTTCGAGGGCGTTCTTGACGCCGTCGAAGCCGCTACCGACGTCCGGCTTCGCGTCGGAGTCGGCGAGTCGACGTCGCCCGAACGCGCGGGCCTCTCCGCCAAACAGGGCCTCGAACACTCGCGCGAGCGCGGCGTTGCAGTAGAGTTCGTGAGGAGTCCTGCCTGACAGACACGTCTCACTCCGTTTCGCGGGCCCGGTGAACCTCGACCTCGTGCTTCGGTAGCTCGACGCCGTCGAGGTAGCCGTCCCGGTAGCCGTAGACGCCGTCGGCACGGAGCTTCCGCCTTATCTCTGGCGCGAAGTCGTCTCGCCGGCCGACCCGGCTCGGTGAGTCGAGCACGACGACTTCGTCGGACTCGCGTTCCACGGGTCCGGCGACCAACGTCGACGTACACCGCGGCTCCGTGCCGCTTCCGTCGGAGTAGAGCGCGTCGTTGCGTTCGAGCACGCCGGGCGGCACGTCCACGACGACGGCGTCGAAGGCGTCGTTCTCGCGTGCGTGCCCGAGCAACGCCTCTATCAGGTCGCGGTCTTCCACGTGGCTACGTGACGGAGCGCAGTTCATACCTCCGTCGGAACACAGGCGGCGCACGTCGAGCGCGGGAGCCCCCGATGCGGTGCGAAAGAATTAGGGTGACAGCGCGATAGCACGAGGTATGCGCGGAATAACGGAGGTGAGGGCCAAGGAATGGATAGCCGGCGTAGTAGCGGGACCGCTCGCCGGAGTCAACGCGGCCCTCGTGCTAATGCTCGGCGGCAGCCAGTTCCTCGAAGCCGTGGGATGGATACCGTTCATCGGCATCGCCGTCGCCGGGGGACTCGTCTTCCCCGTCGTGATGGCGAAAGGAGCGAACCCCGCGGCTTACTCCGTGATATTCGTGACGAGCATATCCGGTATAATGCGTAGCATAGTCGGCGACCTCGTCCGTATATTCGGTCTCGTCAGCCTGTCGACCTACATATCGTTCGTGTTCGTCTTCTGGCTCTGGGTCGCCGCCGCCGTCGTAGTAGCGCCTCTCGCGTCCGGCGCCCTCGACGCCGAGCTCGGTTTCCCGCACCTCCAGTTCTCGACGTTCTTCGGCTTCATGGTCTACGCCCTCTTCCTGGGTTCGTTCTACGGCTTCACCCTTCAGGACTACCTGTAGACCGACGTCGAAACTGTAAGACCTTGACGGGGCGCGGGACGTACGTCGAAACCGAGTTCGAGCCACCTATAGACTTATGTCGCAGGCGGCTCTAGAGACGCCTCCATGGTCACAGGGTACGTCCTCGTTCGCTGCGAGGTCGACTCCGTTCTCGACGCCGTCGACGAACTCGACGGAGTCGACGGAGTCGTCGACGTCAACCCAGTGACGGGTAAGTACGACGTCATAGCCGAGATAGAGGTGGACGAGATAGACCGACTCCGCGGCCTCGTGGCGGGGCGGTTCCACGACACCGAGGGGGTCGTGGACACCAAGACCTGTATATCGACGTAGACCCCCGGACGTTACCCGTCCCTCAGCCTGGCTCATCTCTCTATCACGACGCCGAGTATCGCTGGCTCGCCCTCGTGTTCGACGACGCCTCCGTGCACCTCTATCGAGAACCCGGAGCCGTCCTTCCTGACGGCTCCGACCTCGTACCTGATCTCCTCGGTATCTCCGTCCTCGCGCCTCCTCATGTTCCTGCGTACCGTCTCGTGGTCCTCTGGCGCGATGAGCTCGAGAACGTCCAACCCCTCGACTTCGTCGACGGTGTACCCGAATATCTCCGCAGCCCGGGGGTTAGCGAATCTGACGACGCCGTCCTGCAGGAGGTAGATGCCCACGAGGTTCTGTTCGACGAGACGCTGGTAGCGTTCCTCCATTCGAACCCGGCGGGTGACATCGACTATCAAGCCCTCTATAGCTTCGCCGTCCTCGACGAACCTCCCGCGCTCCCAAGCCCACCTTACGTCGCCGTCGGCGTCGACGATGCGGTACGTGACCTCGAAGCCGTCCTCGCTCTCCTGTATCTCGCGCCAGAGCCAGTCGCGGTCGTCCGGATGCACGACGTCGTCGCCCCAGCTGACTTCGCCCTGCAGTTCGCCGGGAGTGTAACCCGTCAGGTCGACGCTGCCTTCGCTGACGAACTCGAAAGGCCAGCCTATCTCGTTGCGACACCGGTAGACGAGCCCGGGCACGTTCTCCACGAGGTTCTCGAGCATCCTCCGGTGCTCGCGTAGCTCCACCTCCGTCCTGTGTGCGTCGACGGAGTCACGTACGCGTTTCGCGAGGAGTTCGAAGTCCTCCTTGCCGACTTCCTTCTGCACGTAGTCGGTCACTCCTTCGGATATAGCTTCGCTCGCGACCTCCTCGCTTCCGTGCGACGTGTAGAGCACGAACGGCAGGTCCGTTCGCTCGCGTATCCTGCGCAGGAGCTCGATGCCGTCCTTCCCCGGCAGGTCGTAGTCGCTGACGACGCAGTCGACGTCTCCGACGGCGTCGAGGGCTTCCTCGGCGTCGACTGCGCGTTCGTAGTCGAAGCCGTGTTCACGCAGATGGTGTTCCGTCAGCTCGGCGTAGGCGTCGTCGTCCTCGACGTGCAGCAGCTTCACCCTGCTCACTCCCCCTGGATTACCAGGTATAAACGAGAACCGTACTTATAGCTTCGGGCGGGCGTGCTCGCGGCGCCCTCACTCGCGACGGCCGAGGTAGTCCTCTATCGACTTCACGGAGACGTCCTCGCTCCGCGCCGCCCCGATGGCGTCCACCGCCGCATCCGCCGCACGCATCGTCGTGATGTACGGAACCTCGCGGTCGACCGCAGCACGACGTATCTCGACTCCGTCCTCCCGAGCGCGCTTCTCGTCCGGAGTGTTCACGATGAGGTCGACCTCGTCGCGCTTCATCAGGTCGACGACGTTGGGCGACGACTCGTGCACCTTCTCCACGAACTCCGCCTCGACGCCGTGGTCCTTGAGATACGCTTGCGTGCCCTCCGTCGCCACGAGGTCGAAGCCCAGGTCACGGAAGCCACGCGCGACGTCGACTGCGGCGTCCTTGTCCTTGTCGCGGACGCTCAGGAACACCGTGCCGCCGTCCGGCAGCGGGTTGCCGGCGGCAAGCTCGGCCTTGTAGAACGCACGCCCGAAGTCGTAGTCGACGCCCATGACCTCGCCCGTCGACTTCATCTCCGGCGACAGCGTCGGCGACACACCCGGCAGGCGGTCGAAAGGAAGCACGACTTCCTTGACGGAGACGTGGTCGCCGTACGGTTCGTCCTCGTACTCCATCTCGGCGAGACGTCCGCCGACCATGACCTGCGCGGCTATCTTCGCGAGAGGCACGCCGACGGCCTTCGACACGAAAGGAATCGTCCGCGAAGACCTCGGGTTGGCTTCGAGCACGTAGACCTCTCCGTCCTGCACCGCCATCTGGACGTTCAACAGACCCACGACGTCGAGCGCCAGCGCTATCCGTCGGACGTAGTCGCGTGCGACGTCGAGCACGTCTTCGTCGACGTTCTGCGGCGGCAGCACGCAGGCGCTGTCGCCGCTGTGCACGCCCGCGGCCTCGATGTGCTCCATTATGCCGCCGATTAGGACGTCCTCGCCGTCCGAGACGGCGTCGACGTCTAGCTCGACGGCGTCCGCCAGGAACTCGTCGATCAGTATCGGGTGGTCGGGGCTGACGCGGACGGCCTCCTCCATGTACTCGCGTAGCTCTATCTCGTCGTAGACGACCTGCATCGCCCTGCCGCCGAGCACGTAAGAAGGCCGGACGAGCACGGGGTAGCCGACTTCCGCGGCGACCTCGAGCGCCTCGTCCTCGCTGTATCCCGTGCCGCCCTCCGGCTGACGGACGCCCATCTCGTCCATCAGAGCGTTGAACCGGTCGCGGTCCTCGGCGACGTCCATGCTGTCGGGCGAAGTGCCGACGACCTCGGAGTCCAGACCCCTGCGTTCGACCTCCTCCGAGATAGGGACCGCGAGGTTGACGCTCGTCTGACCGCCGAACTGAGCCATGACCCAGTCGACGTCCTCGTTTTCGACGATGTTGACGACGTCCTCGAGCTTCAGGGGGTCGAAGAACAGCTTGTCGCTCGTGTCGTAGTCCGTCGACACCGTCTCCGGGTTGTTGTTGACTATCTCGGCCTCGAATCCGTCGTCGCGGAGCGCCTGGACTGCGTGCACCGTGCAGTAGTCGAACTCGACGCCCTGGCCGATCCGGATGGGGCCGGCGCCGACGATGAGCACCTTGTCGCCGTCGGTCTCACGTACCTCGTCGACCGACTCCCACGAGCTGTAGTAGTACGGCGTCTCGGCCTCGAACTCCGCGGCGCACGTGTCGACCATCTTGTACGTCGCTTCGTCCCGGAGGCGCTCTACGTCTTCGAGCGACGCGCCCGCGACGTCGGCTATCTCGCGGTCCGTGAAGCCCATGCGTTTCGCACGCCGGACGACGTCTTCGTCGAGGCCGTCCGCGAGCTCGGCTTCGACGTCGGCTATCTTCTTCATCCGGGCGACGTACCACTCGTCGAACTCCGTGAGCTCGACTACTTCGTCGACGTCGAAGCCACGTCGGAACGCCTCTATCAACGCGAACATCCTGACGTCCGTCGGCGTCTCGAGGTAGCGTCGGACCTCTTCGTCGGAGCCGAACTCGGGTTCGACGACGTCGAGCGACCGGAGCGCCTTCTTCATCGACTCCTCGAACGTCCGGCCTATCGACATCACCTCGCCCGTCGACTTCATCGCGCTGCCTATCGTGCGGTCGACGCCCTCGAACTTGTCGAACGGCCACCTCGGTATCTTGGTTACGACGTAGTCTATCGTGGGCTCGAAGCTCGCTGGCGTCTCCTTCGTGATGTCGTTCTCTATCTCGTCCATCGTCTTGCCGACGGCTATCTTCGCCGTCACCCGCGCGATGGGGTAGCCCGTCGCCTTAGAAGCCAGCGCGCTGCTGCGGGAGACACGGGGGTTGACCTCGACGACCTTTATCGTGTCGCTGTCGTCGTCGTACGCGAACTGTATGTTGCAGCCGCCGATGATACCTAGCTCGCGTATCACGCGGATGGCCTGGCTCCGCATCCTCTGGTGGACGTCGTCGGATATCGTCTGCGACGGCGTGACGACCGTCGACTCCCCCGTGTGGATGCCCATGGGATCGATGTTCTCCATGTTGCATATCGTGATGCAGGTGTCGTTGCGGTCGCGTATGACCTCGTACTCGAACTCCTTCCACCCGGCTATCGACTCGTCGACGGTGACCTCGTCGGTCATCGAGAGAGCGAGTCCCTTCTCGACGCGGCGTTCGAGTTCCTCGCGGCTCTTCACGAGGCCGCTGCCGCTGCCGCCGAGCGTGTAAGTCGTACGCATTATGACGGGGAGACCGAACTCGTCGATGACGTCGTCGACCTCGTCGACGCTCTCTATAGTCATCGACCTCGCGGTGTCCGCGCCTATGTCGTCGAGGAAGCCGGCGAACTGCTTGCGGTCCTCGCTCACGTGTATCGTCTCGAGACTCGTGCCGAGCATCTCGACGTCGTGTTCGTCGAGCACGCCCATGTCGGCGAGCCTCGCGGAGACGTTCAACCCGGTCTGGCCGCCGAGACTCGATATCAGGGCGTCGGGCTTCTCGCGCTCTATGATACGTGCGACGTACTCGGGTTCGAGCGGCTCGAGGTAGACCTCGTCGGCTATCTCGGGGTCGGTCATGATGGTCGCGGGGTTGCTGTTCACGAGGACGACCTCGATTCCCTCCTCGCGTATGGCGCGGCAGGCCTGCGACCCCGAGTAGTCGAACTCCGCCGCCTGTCCGATGACGATGGGGCCCGATCCGATCAAGAGAACCTTGTCGAGGTCGTCGCGTACTGGCATTCTGGGCTTCCTTGTCCCGGAGGGGATAATAGGCTCACGGTTTAGGACGGCTCTCGCGGAGCACCTCGACCAGGCGTTCGCGGAGAGCGTCGACGTCGTCCTTCGATACAGCGAGGTCGGCTTCGTCGTAGACGTCGTCGAGGTCGGTCTTGTTGGAGACGACGAGCACGGATACGTCGAGGCTCCGGACGTCGTCGAGCAGGTCTAGCTGGCTGTCGAGCGAGTAGCCGCACGTCTCGCTGGGGTCCAAGACGTAGACGACGACGTCCGCGAGGTGGCCGAGCGCCTCGACGGCCTGCTGCTCCATCTCGTTGCGTTCCTCGCGCGGTCGGTCGAGCAAGCCCGGGGTGTCGACGACCTGGTAGGTCGCGTGGCGGTCCTCTATGTGTCCCAGGTCGACCGACTTCGTCGTGAAAGAGTAGTCGTCGACCTCCGGCGACGCGCGCGTCAACGCGGCGAGCAACGACGACTTGCCGACGTTCGGCATCCCGGCGAGCACCGCCGTCGGAAGCTCTCGTACCTCCGGCAGTCTGACGAGGCGTTCGCGCGCCTCCCTCAGTCGTTCGAGGTCTTCGTCCACCTCGTCTACCACGGACGACATGCGTGCGAACGCGCGCTTGCGCGCCGCGATGGCGTTCTCGACGTCTTCGTCCATCTCCCTCCGGGCTTCCGAGCCCACCTTCTCGACCTGTTTCGAAGCCCAGTCGACGGAGGCGAGCGACCGCCGGACTTCGTCGACGTCGACGGCGGCGTGTGCGACGGCGTCGTAGAAGCCCTCGAGACCGTCGAACGAAGGGAAGCCCTCGACGACGTGGCGCAGCCGGCTGGATATGCGTTCGCCCGCCCTCGCGGTCATGCCGCGCTGGCTCTCGACGCCCGACGCAGTCTCCGCGACGCGTGACGCCTTCGCGAACGACGAGTCGACCACCTCGTCGGCCTCGGGTACCGGGGGGATTCGTTCGAACGGCGACGTCATCTCGGTCGAGGTATCGACGCGGCTCGTAAAACGTTTGAGTTCCGCGCCCGGTTTTCGGCGTATGAAGCGAGCCCACGTCCACGTCAGCGGCCGAGTCCAGGGAGTCTACTACCGGGCTTCGACGCGTGACGCCGCCCGAGAGCGAGGTGTCTCGGGCTGGGTCCGTAACCTCGAGGACGGCCGCGTCGAAGCCGTGTTCGAGGGTTCCGACGATGCAGTCGAGGAGATGGTCGAGTGGTGTCACACCGGCAGCCCGCGTGCCTCCGTAGAGGAGGTCGAGGTCGAGTACGAGGAGCCCGTGGGGTTGGAGGGCTTCGAGATACGTTACTGAGAGCGTACGTCGTACGAGCCCGAGATCGAGACGGCGCAAGACCGGTCTCGAACGCTGCGACCCTGTGGCTACCGGAGCACTACTTCGCGGACGTCGGAGGGTCCCGCGCGCCGGACGACGCCGGCGACGACGTCGCGTACGTCCGAAAGCGCCCGGTCGCCACGCAGCACGACGAACCTCGCGCGCGCCCCGACGTCGATGTAGCCGACGTCGTTCCAGCCAGCCACCTCGGCGCCGTGCACCGTAGCCATCCTGAGCACCTCGGCGTCCCCGACGTCGTAGAGCTTCGACGTCCACTCCATCTCCCGCCACAACGACGGCGAGTTCAACATGACGTTGTCGGTGCCGAGAGCCACCTTCGTGCGCTCGGCGATCGCGTCGACGGGCGGAAGCCCGACGTCCGTCACGACGTTGCACCGCGGGCAGACGACGACGGGCGTCCCCGTCTCCTCCAGCCACTCGAGGTCGCTTTCCCGGGCGTGCGTCATGTGGACGACGAAGTCGGGTTCGAGCGCGAGCGCGCCGTCGACGTCGTCGGCGTCTCGCTCTCCCGCGTGTATGCCGAACGGTTTCTCCCGGCGGCGTGCCTCCTCGCGTGCGTCGGCGAATTCGCCGTCCCTGCTGCCGCTCGCTCCGTATCCGTCGGCTACGTCGAGCACCTCGGGCGGGCCACGTCCCATGGCGAAGGCTTCGACGTCGGAGCCCGCGACGGCCTCGCGGAGCAACCTCACGCCTTCTACGCCGCCCTCGCGGAAGTCCAAGAAGCCGCCGACTCCCGAGCGCCGCATCCAGTCGACGGTCCGTTTCATCGCCCGTAGCTTGTCCTGTCTGCTCGCGCTCCTCAGTATACGGTGCTTGAGGCCGTCGGGGGGCGCGACGACTTCGTCGAGCGAGAGGCCGCGGCCCGCCTCCATCGCGAGCGAGTCGCCGACGTGGGTGTGGGCGTTGACGAACGCCGGGACGACTACGTCGTCGGAGTCGACGCCGTGTCGCTCTATCTCGGCGACGCGCCCGTTCTCGACGTGGAGGGTGCCCTCCACCACCTCCATCTCCCTGCCGACCACGAGTCTGCCGCTGTACCTCACACCTGTCTATACCGGGGAAACCCATAATAACGACTGTGATGGATTTCGATGTATGGTGAGTTTGGCCGTTACTCTCGCGGCGGTCGTCGTCGCTCTCGTCGTCCTGGACCTCGCGTTCAAGTTCGTCTACAGGGAGCCGGAGTCTGCCGACGAGCCTGCCGACGAACGACACACGGTGGAGACCGAGGACGGCCTCGAGCTAGAGCTCTGGCGCCACCTCCCCGAGGGCGACGTCAGCGAGGCAGAGCCTGTCTTCCTCTTGCACGGCCTCGGGACGACCCACCGGAGCCTCAACTTCGACGACGACGTCGGCCTCGCCCAGTACCTCGCGGAACACGGCTACGACTGCTGGTTACTCGACCTGAGGGGACGGTACGGCAGCGACGCTCCCGGCGGGTGGCTTCCGTTCAAACCGTGGTCGTTCGACGACTACTACGAGTACGACGTCCCCGCGGCGCTCGACTACGTGCTCGACGAGACGGGCGCGGAAGACGTCCACTGGGTGGGACACAGCATGGGCGGGATGCTCTACTACGCCGTCGCCGGAACGGGCGGGAGGGACGACGACGTCCGGTCGGCGGTGACGCTCGGCAGCCCGATAGTCATCGAGCACGGCCGCGTGCTCAGCGCTCTCTCGCTGCTCGGCGTCACGTTCAGCTGGATGCTCTCGCGCCTCAAGCGACTGCACTTCCTGCCGGCGCTCGGACGCGTGCTCTCGGTGTTCTACCCTGTCCTACCGAGGGGGCTCGTCGCCGTCCTGTTCAACAAGCCGAACACCGAGACCAACGTGACGCGACGTGCGTCGACGGAGTGCGTCTCGCGTATGACGCCGATGTTGCTCGACGACTTCGCGCGCTGGATAACCTACGGCGACTGGGACAGCAGGGACGGCGAAGTCGACTACGCCGCCGGCGTCGAGGAGATCGAGACGCCGACGCTCGTAGTCGCCGGCGCGTACGACCACCTGGTGCCTTTCCCGGACGTCGAGTCCGCGTACTACGCCCTCGAGGGAGCCGAGGAACGCGAGTTCTACGAGGCCGGCACGGCCCAGGGCTTCGAGCACGAGTACGCTCACGCGGACCTCGTGTTCGGCCGGAACGTGCGCGAAGAGCTCTACCCCGACGTAGCCGACTGGCTCGACGAGCACTGAGCAGGGCCGTCACGGTCGTTCGCAGGCGTCCGCGCGCCTTCGCTAGGCCTCGACCTCCGTCCTGCCGAGCACCGCGTCCTCGGAGGCGTCGACGACGGTGACTGTCAGCGTCTCGCCTTCGGTGAGCGCGGGCAGGTCCGACCGACTCAGCCGGACGACGAGTTCGGCGTCGCGCGTCCATTCGTCGGAAGTCGACTCCACGGGCGGTCCGCCCCACTGGCATCCCGCCTGGAACACCGGGTCGCCGTCGGTGTGCGCGTCGTCTAGCTCGTTCGTCGTCGGGCAGTCGGGCAGCGGTAGGTCGACGAGGCGGGCGTTCCGGCGCGGTGTCTCCACCTGTACCTCGAGGTCGCCGACGTCGTAGGCGGCGTCTGACCCGTGGCGGAGCACCAGGAGTTCCTCGTGTGACAGCGGGCTGTCGTGTATCTCGGCGGTGAACTCGGCCTGGAACTCGTAGCCATCTACGGTGTCGTCGGGGTCGGCGGTCTCTATACCCGCGACTGCGTAGTAGGTTCCTGCGCTGACGGTGACGACGAGACCGAGGAGCAACATGCTCCCGAGGACGTGCGTCTGTCCGTTCGACATGGCCACTCCCGGCCGTCGTGTCCACGGCGTATGTCTTATCGGTTTCGGCTTAAATCAACGGTATCCGGGATTGATATTTATCTCTTCGGGCGGCCGACTGGACGCCGACGCGCCGTCGCCGCCGAAAACCGACGCCCCGGAGGCGACAGAAGCCTACACAACCGTTAAGTAACGGGGATAGGTATCTACTCCACCTCGATGCAAATCCGCGAAACCGGGGGAAGGGGTCGCCGCGCACAGATGAGCATCGACTTCCTCATAGGCATGACGCTGTTCGCAGCCGTCTTCTTCTTCGTGTTCAGCTTCGCGAGTTCCTCGATAGTGCCGTTCTCGACCACGTCCGAGGAGGTGCCGACGAAGACCCAGAAGGTCGCTGACACCCTGTACTACGAGGAGCTGGACGGCGACGGCGCCGAACTCAACTTGACCTATCTGAAGGACAACGAGGACGACGTACAACAGATGATGGACGACCTGGGGGTCGACGACGACCGGTACGGGCTCAACGTGACGGTCGAGAAATCCGACGGCGTCGGAGGCCTCGAGGTCACCGACGGAGGAGACGACGTGACGCCACCGGACGCCGGTTCGTCGGTATCGCAGACTGTGAGGGTCGGCACGGTGGAGGACCCCGCCGGCATCACGGCGCTCGACGAAGGCGACACGGTGATAGTGAGGGTCAGAGTATGGTAGGCCGACGCGGTACGACGGGGCTCGACGAAGGCGGTCAGATACACACGATAGAGGGCTTCACGGCGGCGTTCATCATCATCGCGGCGGCGC
>JBKGYY010000018.1:0-17788 GCA_046545855.1 Halobacteriales archaeon
ACCTGTATCGAGACGCCTTCGGTCAGGGGCGCGGCGAACAACAGCGACGACACGAACTGCGACGACATCGAGCCGTCGACGACGACATCGCCGCCCTCCAGAGGTCCCTCGACGACGAGCGGCGCGCGGCCGTCTCCTCGCGTCGAACGCGAACGCGCTCCCAGATCGGTGAGCGCGTCGAGCAACGGTCCGTTGGGACGGCTCCGGAGGCTCTCGTCTCCCGTGAGCACGGTGACGCCGTCGGCGAGCGCCGAGACGCCGGTGAACAGCCGGAGCGTCGTGCCCGAGTTACCGCAGTCGAGGACGTCGTCGGGGACCTCGGGCCGCCCGCCGACGCCGTCTATCTCGATGACGTCACCGTGCTCGACGTCGGCTCCGAGCGCCTCCGCGCAAGCGAGGCTCGACCGCACGTCGGCGCTGTCGAGCGCGTCGCGTACCTCCGTCTCGCTGGAGAGCAGGCCGACGAGCGCCGCCCTGTGGCTGTAGCTCTTGCTCGGCGGCGCGGCCACGCTGCCGTCTATCTCCGACGGCCTGACCTCTATCTTCATACGCCGGGTATGGACGGACGGCGTTTGAATATATCGTTAGGGTTAGGGCGCCCGGAGTCGAACGGAACGCGATGGAGGCGCTCGTGACGGCGGACACCCACTGGGACGAGCCGACCGACTCTCTCGACGGCTACGTGGGCTCGGCCGACGTCGTCGTGCACGCCGGCGACTTCGTCTCGCGGGGGGCGTTAGAACACCTGCGAACTATGTCGGACGAGCTACACGCAGTGAGGGGTAACGCCGACGTCCCCGCCGTCGAAGCCGAGCTACCCGCCCGCCGTCGTCTCGAGGTCGAAGGCGTCTCTCTCGGAGTCGTCCACGGACACCGCCGGAACGGGGGCTCGCTTGTCTATCTGGGCCTCGAACTCGACGTAGACCTGCTCGTCCACGGCCACACCCACCGGCCGCGCTACCGGGAGGGCGACGTCGACGTGCTCTCGCCGGGGAGTCCGACGCGGCCGCGCGGTTCACCGCCTTCGGTCGCCCGGCTTCGGTTCTCGGACGGCGGCTACGACGGCGAGTTCGTCGACGTCTCCCGCGACGCAGCTTTCGGTTCGTTCGGCCCGGGAGGTGGAACGTGAACGTCGCCGACGCCGTCGTCGTCGGCACCGTGCTCGTGGTCGGGCTCTTGCTAGCGTTGATATGTTGGCGTGTGGTCTACGAGTTCCGGCGGGGCAGCCGGGAGGACTGAGCCAGCGCCGAGTCGAGTTCTTCCCCGGTTCGTCCGGCCTCAGTCTTCGACGTCGGTCTCTTCGTATTCTTCTTCCTCGGTTTCCTCTTCTATCTCTTCCTCGAGGTTGAGGGCGCGGAAGAACCGCCGGCTGACCTTCTGTCTCACGAGTTCGACGAGCCGGTCTTCCTCGGACGCCAGCTCGGAGAACACCCCCAGTGGCACTTGTGCGCCCGCCATGCCGACGTGGCCGCCTGCGCTTCCGACGTCGCCGAACGCTTCCCTCATAGTCGAGTCGACGTCGACGCGGGTGTCGTCAGACCGGGCGCTCATCTGGATGACGTCGTCGACTATACCGAAGACGAGGACGGTGGAGACGCCCTCTAGCTGCATGAGGTAGTCGGCGGCCTGCGGCAGGGCGTCGCGCTCGGACGTCACGCCGACGCAAGACGCCAGCGCCGACGCACGTATCTCCCTCTCGGTTATCGCGGCCGCGATGGCGTCCATCGTCCCGGGCGAGAACGCCGGCCTCGTCATCTCGACGAGCTTGTCTCCGTCTACCTCGCTGTGGAGGTACCGCGCTGCCTCGTACTCGTTCTCCGTCGTGTCCCGGATGAAGCCCAGCGTCTCCGAGCGGATGCCGAAGGTCAAAGCCGTAGCCGTGTCGCTTTCGACTTCGACTTCGAGCGCCCGCAGGTACTCGACGACGATCGTCGTCGTCGCGCCGTAGCCCTCGCGTACGTCGACGTGGCCTGCGTCGACTTCTTCGTCCGGCGGATGGTGGTCGACGACGACGTCTACCTCCTGGCTGGCGGGCACCTGGTTGTTCTGTCCCTTTACCGCGTGGTCGACGAAGGCCACGCGGTCGAAGCCGTCGAGCACGCCGTCCTCGTACCTCTTGAGTTCGACGTCGAGCAGGTTCACGAAAGCCCGGTTCTCCTGGTGTGATATCTCGCCGCCGTAGTAAATGTCTACTTCGTCGACGCCGACGTCGTACGCCAGCGCACGGAGACCGAGAGCGCTGGCTATGCAGTCGGGGTCGGGGTTGTCGTGGCAGACTACCGCGAGGGAGTTCCCTCGCAGGTTCTCGACTAGCGAATCCGCCGTCGACGCTTCCATACTCAAGCCATACGAAGCGGTCGCGGCTTAAAGCCTCGCTTCTACTTGGCGGTCGAACGCCAGTTCGAGGGCCGGTTGAACGCGACCGCAGGTCTTAATCACCGACGTCGCGTAACGAGCCTCGATGAACGAGGCCGCCGAGGCCGAGGGAGACGCGTTCGAGCGAGTCGTCGAGGAGCTGGCTCGACGGGTCGTCGAAGGCGAGATAACGCGGGACGAGGTCGAGAGCGCCAAGCACGAGGTCTGCGCTGAGCACTCGTCTCCCCGGGTACCCAGGAACAGCGACGTCCTCGAAGCCGTCGACGAACGCCACAGGGAGGACGCCGCAGAGGTTCTGCGCACGACTCGCGTGCGAACCGCCAGCGGAGTCACGCCCGTAGCCGTCATGACGTCGCCCGCCTGGTGTCCCCACGGCAAGTGCACGTTCTGTCCCGGCGGCCCCGACAGCGAGTTCGAGGCGCCGATGAGCTACACGGGCAACGAGCCGGCGTCTATGCGCGGCGAACACAACGACTACGACCCCTACGACCAGGTAACGCAGCGTCTGTCGGACCTCCGGGAGACGGGGCACGTCGTCGACAAGATAGAGCTGATACTCATGGGCGGTACGCTGTCCGCCCGACCGCACGACTACCAGGAGTGGTTCGTCAAACGGTGTCTCCAGGCGATGAACAGGTTCGAGTCCGACGAACCCCGGCCGAGCGACGACGCATGGACGTCCTGGGAGGACGTCGAGATGCGCAACGAGAGCGCAGGCGTCAGGAACGTTGCGACGACGTTCGAGACCAAGCCCGACTGGTGCGGCCCCCGTCAGGTCGACCGGATGCTGCGTCTCGGCGGCACGAAGGTCGAGATAGGCGTTCAGACGACCGACGACGACGTCCTCCGGGCCACCCACCGCGGACACACCGACGAGGAGACGCGGGAGGCCAGCCGACGCCTCAGGGACGCAGGCTTCAAGGTCGGCTATCACGTGATGCCTGGGATGCCGGGAAGGACGACCGACGACGACGTCGAGGACCTGCATCGGATCTTCGATGACCCCGCCTATCGGCCGGACTACCTCAAGATATACCCGACTTTAGTCGTCCGTGACACCGGTCTGTACGAGCGATGGCGCCGGGGGGACTACGAGCCGCTCGACAACGAAGAGGCGGCCGACGTCGTCGCCCGCGCCAAAAGACGTATACCGAGGTACACGCGTCTCAGCCGGGTTCAGCGCGACATCCCGGCGACGGAGATAGAGGCCGGCGTCTGGAAGAGCAACCTCCGGCAGCTTGCGCGCGAGCGCCTCGAAGAACTCGGCGGAAGCTGCGACTGCATCCGGTGCAGGGAGGTCGGCCTGAACGACGGCGAACCAGTCGACCTCGGGCTCGAGACGACGGAGTACGACTGCGCCGGAGGACGCGAGACCTTCCTAGAGGTGTGCTGCCGGGAGACCGACGTCCTCGTGGGCTTCCTCCGTCTGCGGTACCCCGGCGAGGTCGAGCGACCGGAGCTCCGGGACTCAGCGGTCGTCCGGGAGCTTCACGTCTACGGCAGCGAGGTCGGGCTCGACGGAGCCGCCGGGGACGGCTACCAGCACCGCGGCCACGGAGAACGCCTGATGCTCGAGGCCGAGAGACGCGCTACGGAGGAGGGCTACGGCCGAATCGCGGTGATAAGCGGCATCGGCGTCCGCGGCTACTACCGCGACCTCGGCTACGAGCGCGACGGACCGTACATGGTGAAGGAGCTAGGATGAAGCCTCCGGCGGCGACCACGCGCGCGCGGCATCGCGTCCACGCTTCGTTAGAAGGAGGTCATCGGAGGGGAGCATAGGTGGACGGACGCACGCTGTCGTACCTCCGCGGTCGGTTCGGTGACTACTACGCCGGCATCGTCGAGCCCGCGGGCTTCAGCGAGCGAGGCGCCGGCGGCGTCGTCCATCCGCGGGAGCCCGACGCACGCGAGTGGGCGTACGTCGGCTTCGAACGAGGCATGGTACGCCATCTCTCGCTCCTCGAGCTAGGTGACGTCGAAGCCTGGCTAGTCGACGAGTCACCCCGACACGTCTACTACTCGAGCGCCCGTTACGAGAGACCCGGGCACGAGGAGATGTCGAGCAAAGGCTGGCGTTCCGCCGACCTGATATTCGACCTAGACGCCGACCACCTGAAGGACTACGACCCCGACGCCGGCCGAAGCGAGACGCTCGCGCTATGCAAGGACGCGCTCCAGAGGCTGCTGGACTTCGTGGAGGACGACCTGGCTTTCGACGACGTCGACGTCGTGTTCTCGGGAGGCAGAGGCTATCACGTCCACGTCTACGACGAACGCGCGCGGGGGCTCGACGGCGCCGCCCGAAGGGAGGTAGTCGACTACGTCAAGGGCACGGGCTTGAGAGCCGAGCACATGTTCGCGGATGAGACCGCGGAGGGCGACTACGGCAGGAAGACGCCCGCCAGACGCCGGAGGCTCGACGCAGGAGCGTGGAGCCGGAGGATTCGCGACGGCGTCCTCGAGTACGTCGACACGGTGCTCGACTTACCCGAGGACGAGGCGCTCGAGAGGCTGAAGCAGCACGACTCCGTCGGCGAAGCCCGCGCCGAACGCCTGCTGCGTGTCTTCGAGGACCGGAGGGATGAGATAGCCGACGGCAACCTCGACGTCGCAGGCGGAGTCCGCGCGTTCTGGGACGACCTCGTGGAGCGCGCCGTCGACGACGTCGCGGCGGAGACCGACGAACCCGTGACGACCGACACCCGTCGGTTGATCCGTCTCCCGGGTTCGCTGCACGGCGGAACCGGGCTCAGGGTCGTGCCGCTAGACGACCGAGAGGAGTTAGACGACTTCGAGCCCCTCGTCGACGCCGTCGCGTTCAGCGACCGCGACCTCGCGGTCGAGACGTCGGAGCGGATGAAGGTCGAAGTAGGCGGACGGAAGTTTAATGTCGAGCGCGGTGAGACGGTTCTACCGGAGTACGCAGCCGTACACGCCATGTTGAACGGCGCCGAGCTTTCCCGCTGAAGGAGGCCGAAGGAACGTGGAGATGGATCTAGACAGACTCAGACGGGCTCAGGCCGCGGAGAGGGAGTCGCAGTCTCTACAGCCTCTCGAGGACTCTTTCTACGGCGACGCCGCCGACTTCGTTGTAGACCTCGAACGCCGGCGTCGCGAGGCAGGCGACCCGTCGAGCGAGGAAGCCCAGCGCCTCAACGACGCCGTCGTCTCCGCCCGCCGGTTCGCGGAGGCCGTCTACGAACGCAGGGTGGGGAAGATAGTCAACATGGCGTCGCTCGCCGCCAACGGAGCCGAGGTCGACACGTCGAAGCTGACCGAGGAGGAACGCGATCTCTTCGACTCGATATCCGGGGCGATAGAGGCTCATGGCGACAGGGTGATGGACGTGCTGTCGGGTTCGACCCAGAGGGAGCTAGACGAAGCCGGCGACGCCGACGACGTGAAGTCGACGGGTGGCCGCGAGATCGCAGGGGCGGCCGCCGGGGACGTCACCGGCGACGACGTCGAGGACACGGACGCCGGCTCCGACGGAGACGAAGACGCCGGAGCAGGGACGTCGCCGAAGCCCGAACGCGAGCACGCGACGGAGAGCGAGGCCGGCGACCCGGCACGCGGGGGCTTAGAGGGATACCGGACCGTGAGGGTAACCGACGACATCCCGGCGTTCGTAGGCGTCGACGGCAGGGAGTACGAGCTATCGCCGCAGGAGGTCGCGAGCGTACCCGAGGAGAACGCCGAAGCCCTCGTTGAACGCGGCGCGGCCGTCGAGGTGGAATGACGGCGGTGAGATGCGAAGCCCATAAGCGCCCTCCGTGCGAACGACCGGTAGATGACGAGGGTACTCGCTCCCGTGAGGTATCCTGTGAACGGGAACAGCCGGCTGACGCTCGAGCGCGCTCTCGAGGAGGCCGGTGACGACGGCGACGTCGTCGTCCTCCACGTCAACCTTTATCAGACGGGCCAGAAGGTCTCGCGCGGCGACCTCCGGCGCGAGGTCGAACCCCACCTCGACGGAAAGACGGCTGACGTCTACTACGCCGTCCGCAGGGGCTTCATGGTCGAGGAAGCCATCCTGGAGGAAGCCGTGAACTCCGACGTCGACGTCGTCGTAGTCGGCAAGACCCGCGCCGGGAGGCTCCGGCGCGCGATAAGGAGGCTGATGGGCAACGACCCCGAAATCGAGGACTTCCTGAGCGATCACTTCGACGCCAGGATAGAGGTCGTCGGCTGACTCGGCATGGATTCACGCCTGAGACGCCCGGCTCCGTCACTCTCCGTCCTCGGAGCCGCCTGAACCCCTTCGGCGTTCGTCTCCGTCGGCGTCTGCGTCGACGTCCAGCACCCCCGTGGTGTTATCGAATATGTGATGACGGTGGGGGTACGGCACCCGGACGTCGTTTTCGCCGAAGTAACTCCATATCTTCTCGTTGACGCTGGACTTCACCTGCAGGAGCCTGTAGGGCTCCCTCACCCAGTAACGCAGACGGAGGTGCATGCCGTGGTCTCCGAACTCCCGGACGAAGCACTTGGGTTCGAGTGGATAACGCGCCTTGCCTATACGTACGTCGCCCTCCGTCGAGATCACCTCCGGGGTGTCCCGCGCCGCGCGTTCGACCAGCTCGCGCGCGACATCGACGTCGCTCTCGTACGTCACCGAGACGTCGATGGTCTGACGCGTCCTGACGTCCTCGGCGCTGTAGTTGTCGACGTCCCGTCTCCTTATCTCGCTGTTCGGAATCACCATGAACGTGTTGTCCATCGTGAATATCTTCGTGTACCTTATCGTGACGTCCTCGACGAAGCCGAGCGTACCGGTGTCGAGCTCCACCATGTCGCCTATCTCGTACGGCTGGTCTCCGAGAACGAAGATGCCGTTTATTATGTCTCCGACGAGCGGCGCGAGAACGACGCCGAGCACGACGGAGAAAACCGTCGCCGTCAGTAGCACGGAGGTCAGGGTGAAGCCGTAGGCGAGACGTAGCGCCACGAGGAGCGACGCGAGCACGACGCCGTACTTTATTACTCGGATGGTGGCGGCTGCGACGCTCTCGCGTGGAACGCGCTGGTAGACCGGACGGCCGGCGTAACGGACGACCAAGTTCGAGAGCCGGTAACCGAGGTAGACGACGGCGAGCGCGAGCACGGTCCGCGGGACGACGTACGCGAGCCAGTCGTAGACCTCTCCTCCGAGCACCTCCACCTGGTCTCGCGCGAACTCCCTCGCTCGGTCGAGCATGGTCCAAATTATCCGTCTCAGGGTTATCGCTTTCGGTGGAGTTTAGACCGCCGCGTTCCACGGGGGGCCGTGGACTGCGAGACGTTTCGGGACGCCGTAGACCTGCTCGTCGAGGAGTACGACAAGACGCCGCGTGACACCGAGCCCTGGGAGGAACTCGTCCTCACGATACTGTCGCAGAACACCTCGGACGACAACCGCGACGTCGCGTACGGCCGACTGATCGCCGAGTACGTGTCGCCCGAGGAGATTCTCGACGCCGACGTCGACCACCTGAAGCAGCTCATCGCTCCCGCGGGACTCTCGAACAGCAAAGCCGAGTACCTGAAGAACGCCGCCCGACACGTAATCGAGAACCGAGACGGCGACACCACGTGGATACGTGACGAACCGCCCGGCGACGTCCACGACGAGCTCACGTCCATAAAGGGCGTCGGCCACAAGACCGCGGACGTCGTCCTGATGTTCTCGGCGGGCGCCGAGCTATGTCCCGTCGACACCCACGTCAACCGCGTGACCCACCGGCTCGGCGTGGCGCGCGACATGTCTCCGTCGCAGACGCGCGAGCGCTTGCTCGAACTCAAGGACGAGTGCGATGTCGACCTCCGGCGCGCGCACGTCCGTCTCATCGCGCACGGCCGCGAGGTCTGTCACGCGCGCAACCCCCGGTGCGACGACTGCGTTCTCGAGGACGTATGCGAGAAGAACGACGTCGAAGCCTGAAGCGTCGAGGGCCTCAGACTTCGAACTCGACTCCAGTCAGCTCGCGCGAGACACGCCATAGTCGCTCTGCCGTCTCGGTGTCGCGGGCTCTCTCGCTCGGCGTCTGTCTCTCGGGGTAGCCCCTCATGTTCATGAACCCGCCTGGCCCGTAGTAGCCGCCGCCCTCGACGTCTTCGGCCGTCGCAGCGTAGAGCTGAGGCAGTGCGCCGCGCTCGGCGCTCTGCGCTACGACGGCGTTCAGCAGCCGCATGCCCCATAGATGGAGCCGGGAACCCATCTCCTCGGGGGCGCGGCGCTGGAGGTCGGTCGCGGCGTAGCCGGGGTGCGCGGCGACGCTCACGATGTCGTCGGCGTCGCGGAACCTGCGGTCGAGTTCGAGCGCGAACAATAGGTTCGCGAGCTTGCTCTGGGCGTACGCGCCCCACCGGCTGTACTCGCTCTCGCTCATCAGGTCGTCGAAATCTATCTCTCCGCGTCGATGGGCTCCGCTCGACACCGTGACGACGCGCGACCCGTCGGACCCGGCGCGTAACAGCGGGAGCAGCCGTCCGGTGAGCGCGTAGTGACCCAGGTGGTTGACGCCGAACTGCAGCTCGAAGCCGTCTTCGGTCTCACGCCGCGGCACGGCCATCACGCCGGCGTTGTTGACGAGGACGTCGACGTCGTCGTGGTCGTCCCGCAGGCCGGATGCGAAGCTCTCGACGCTGTCGAGCGACGCGAGGTCTAGCTCGCGTACCTCGACGACGCCGTCTATCTCGGCTGCCGCGTCGCGCCCTCGCTCGCGGCTCCGGCAAGCCATGACGACCTCGGCCCCGCGTTCCGCGAGCGCTCGGCTGGTCTCGAAGCCGAGGCCGGTGTTCGCGCCCGTGACGACGAACGTCCGGCCGTCCTGGCGGGGGACGTCGTCTGCGGTCCAGGTCATGTTACAAGCTGGGACCCGGCTCCAATATGCTTTTGTACGGCTTGGCTCAATCACCCGTTGATGACAGACGACTCCGACGTGGTCGTCGGCCTCGAGATCCACGTCCAGCTGGACACGGATACCAAGATGTTCTGCGGTTGCTCGACGGACTACGAGGACAGCGAGCCCAACACGCACACGTGTCCCGTCTGCCTCGGTCTGCCGGGCGCTCTCCCCGTCGTCAACGACCGCGCCGTCGACTACGCCGTCCGCGTCGGCAAGGCGCTCGACTGCTCCGTCGCCGACGAGACGCGGTTCCACAGGAAGAACTACTTCTACCCCGACCTCCCGAAGAACTTCCAGATAACTCAGTACGACGAACCCATCAACCGCGACGGCTGCATCGAGGTGTCGGTCGAGGACGAGTCGCACGAGATAGGGATACGGAGGGCTCACATGGAGGAGGATCCGGGCTCGCTCGTTCACGCCGGAGGCTCGATAGAGCGCTCGGACTACACGCTCGTCGACTACAACCGCTCGGGGACGCCGTTGCTCGAGATAGTGACGGAGCCCGACATCACGTCGCCGGAGATGGCGCGCGCCACCGTCGAGAAGCTACGCGAGATACTCGAGTACCTCGACGTCTACGACGGCGACCGCGACGGCTCTCTGCGCGTCGACGCCAACGTCTCCATCGCGACGGAGGGCGAGTCGAACCGCACGGAGGTGAAGAACATCGGTTCGACGCGCGGAGTAGTGAAGGCGCTCCGGTACGAGATCACGAGACAGCGAAACCTCCTGCGTCGCGGAAGGGAGGTCGAGCAGGAGACACGGCACTACGACGACGACCGCGGCGTCACGGTCTCGCTGAGGTCGAAGGAGGAGGAACGCGACTACCGGTACTTCCGCGAGGCCGACATACCCGTGCTCCGAGTCGAGGGCCGCGTCGACGCCGTCGACGTCCCCGAGCTTCCGGACGCCCGGCGTGAACGCCTGCGGGACGACTACGGCGTTTCGGCGGAGATGGCGTCTAAGCTGACGTCGTCGAAGGCCGTCGCCGACCTCTACGAGGACGTCGCGGACGTCGACCCGGGTCTCGCTGCGACCTGGGTGGTCGACGAGCTTCTTCGGGAGCTCAACTACCGGGAGATGGAGGTGTCGTCGGTCGACGCCGGCGAGCTACGCCGTCTCCTGGAGCTTCTGGACGCCGGCGAGATAACCGACGCCAACGCCGTGGAGGCGCTCCGAGCGGGTCTCGACGGCGACCTGGGTTTCGCGGAAGTCGTCGTCGAACGCGGTCTCGGGAAGGCGAGCGAGGACGAGACGCGGGAGGCGTGCGTCGACGTCATCGAGGAGAACCCGGGGGCGGTCGAGGACTACCTCGGGGGTGACGACGGAGCGTTGAACTACCTCGTGGGTCAGGTTATGGCTGCGACGGGTGGCAGCGCGGACCCCGGGAGGGTCAACGAGGTCCTGCGGGAGGAACTGGGGTCTGGGGCGTAGATTCGGTCTCGGGGTGGGGTATCGGTGTGGGTGTCATGCCGTGCCTCCGGCGGTGGGTTCGAGTAGCTTCCGGCAGTCGGTGCAGAGGTCGTCTGGTGTGGAGTCCGTGGTCTCGTAGGCGTACTTCACCGTCCTCTGTCGTCTGGTCTGTATGATGTCGGCTGCCCCGGTGGACGGGAGGGTGGCTCCGAGGCCTGGAACGCGTCCGCACGTCGGGCAGGCCCTCCGTGTCACGGTTCCTCCCTAGGTTCAGTGGTCGGCCTGCCATCGTACGTGTCTCCGCAGGCGTGGCACCGGGTCTTCTGTAGCGCGGGGTCCCAGACCATGGCTCCTTCGTGGCAGGACTCGCAGGCCATGTAGGTCGCCGTCCTGTACGTCGTGTGCGTGGTCGTCGTTGCGTCGGGTGCTGAGCTCGTTTCTGCGCTCATCGGTATCTCGTTACGCCCGGGGGCACTTCAAACTTACGTACGTACACCTAACTGTCATATTTCGTAGTGAACGATGACAGTATAGAACAAAAGGAATACATCCGAGCTGGATAAGGTGATATAACTACACGGAACCACAGTTACATATTATAGCTCGGCGTATCTACCTAGTTCTCAACGGAGCATCGGCCTGTAACCGGCGAACGGCGCTCGACGGACGTCGAACCAGTCTTCGACGGACTCCCGCCGGGAGCGAAAGCTATTCTCCACACGCCCGCGATGCAACACCATGTTCGACATCACCGACGTGCTCGTCGCCACCGACGGAGAACTCGGAAGCCGCGACGCCGTCGAGTACGCCGTCGCCGAAGCCAAGGCACAGGACGCCCGACTCCACGCGCTCTACGTGGTCGACAGCGACGTCTACGACGCCTACAGCGGCGACGAGTACGTCCACGACCTAGAGGGACTCGAGGCCGCGCTAGAGAGCGAGGGCGAGCACGCGCTCGACGCCGTCGAAGAAGCCGCCGGCGACATCGAAGTCCGACGCGTGCTCAGACACGGCCGACCCCACGAGGTCGTACTACGTTACATAGACGAACAAGACGTCGACCTCGTGATAATGGGCACCGAACGCAGACCCGAGGAGTACAGACAGGTGCTCGGCAGCGTAACCGACCGCGTCACCAGGCTGTCCGAGAAACCCGTCGTCGTAGTCAAGACACCGACCGACGAGGACTGACGGGAGGGCCCAGTCGGAAGAGACCGACTCGCGGTCGCTCGCCGACGAACCGCGCCCGGCGACGTATAGAAACACGTTTTTGCGAGAAGGAAATACCATCTCACAGTGAACGACATGCCCGAAGGAAAAGTCAAGTTCTTCCACGAGGAGAAGAAGTACGGCTTCATCGAGCTAGAAGACGAAGAAGACGTCGACATAGACGACGGCGAGGACGTCTTCTTCCACATCAGCCAGGTGCGCGGCGCAGTGATAGACGAAGGAGAACGAGTCAAGTTCAGGCTCGAAGAAGGAGAAGACGGACCCAGGGCCGCAGACGTAGCCAGGATATGACTCAAGTGACGCGCGGAGTATACCCCGCGATAGTCACTCCGTTCGACGAGGACGGCGAAGTAGACTACGAAGCCCTCACCGACGTCGTACGCCACGTCGAAGCCGGGGGAGTCGACGGAGTCGTGCCCTGCGGCTCCACCGGCGAGAGCGCGACGCTCACCCACGAGGAACACAAGCGAGTCGTGGAACACGTCGTCGACGTCAGCGACACACGGGTTATAGCCGGCACGGGCTCGAACTCGACGCACGAGGCCCTCGAACTCACGCGCCACGCCGCTGACGCCGGAGCCGACGGAGCCCTCCTGATATCACCATACTACAACGTACCCAACGACCGAGGCCTAGTCAGCCACCACCTGCGTATCGCCGACGAAGTCGACCTGCCGCAGATACTCTACAACGTGCCGGGAAGAACGGGACACGACGTCCCCGACGACGTAGTCGTCGAACTCGCGGAACACCCCAACGTGGCCGGCGTCAAAGAAGCCAGCGGCGACATCAACAAGATAAGCAGGCTTTGCCGAAGGACCGCCGACCACGACTTCGACGTCGTCTCCGGCGACGACTCGATGACTCTGCCGTTGCTCTCCGTCGGAGGCACCGGCGTCATAAGCGTCGCCGCCAACGTCGCGCCCGACAGCGTAGTAGACCTACACAGGGCGACCGAAGACGAAGACTGGAGCCGAGCGAGACGCGAACACCAGCGGTTGATGCCGCTTTTCGACGCGCTGTTCGTCGAGACCAACCCCATACCCGCGAAGATAGCCATGGCGGAACTCGGCCTCTGCGACGAACGACTCCGGCTCCCGCTGAGCGCCGACGTACCCCAGGAGAGCCGCGACACCGTGCTAGACGCGCTGGAGACCCACGTATGACCCGCGTCGTAGTCTGGGGCGCCACCGGCCGCACCGGAGGCGTCGTACGCGTGCTGGCCGAGGAACGCGGAGTCTACCACGGCGGCGTAGCCGACACGGCGGACGGCGACGTCGTCGAACCCGGCGAAGCAGACGCGCTCGTCGAGTCCGCGGACGCAGTCGTCGACTTCTCGACGCCGGAAGGCACCCTTCGAGCGGCAGAGACCGCGGCGCGGACGGAGACACCGCTGGTCACGGGGACGACGGCCTTGACCGACGAAGCCGTCGAAGCCGTCGAGAAAGCCGCGGACGCCGTCGCAGTCGTTCGGTCGTCGAACTACGCCGTAGGCGTCAACGTCTTCTGGAGCCTCGTCGAGAGCCTCGCACACCACCTGCCCGGGGCGGACTACGAGGTGACCGAGACACACCACGCCGGAAAGAGAGACGCACCTTCGGGCACGGCGCTCGCAACCGTCGAACGCCTGACGCGCGAGCTAGGTGAACGAGACGTGGTTCACGGCAGACAGGGTGAAGCGCCGCGCGGAGACGAGATAGGCGTCCACAGCCGTCGAGCAGGAGACGTCGTCGGACAACACGAAGTTCTAGCCGCCGACGGAGCCGAGTCCCTCCGGCTGGTGCACGAGGCCAGCGACCGCCGGGCCTTCGCCGAAGGCGCGCTCGACGCCGCAGAGTACGCCGTCGACAGCCCGCCCGGCCTGTACGACATGGACGACGTGCTCGGCCTGTGATCACGACGTGATGCCACGGTAGACCTCGACGGCGGGGCCACGGACGAAGGCGACGTCGTCCCTGAACTCGACCTCGAGCGAGCCACCCGGGCTCGACGTCTCCACGACATCGCCGGCGCCGTCGAGCATTCGAGCGACGGCGGCGACGGCGACGGCGCCCGTGCCACACGACAGCGTCTCGCCTTCGACGCCGCGCTCGAACGTACGCAGCCGGTAGACGTCGCCGCGTTCCACGAAGTCGACGTTCGCGCCCTCCGGGAACACCTCGTGGTGACGTATGTCGGGAGCCTCGTGCTCGACGTCGACGGCGTCGACGGCGTCGACGAAGACGACCGCGTGGGGAACGCCTGTGTCGACGGCGGTTACCTCGAACTCCTCCAGGGTCGAGCGCACGAGACGCTCGCGCGCCGGCACGCCGTCGGCCTCGAACGACGGCACACCCATCTCGACCTCGGCGACGCCGTCGACGTAGCGCGCCTCACGAGCCCCGGCGTCGGTCTCCACTTCGAACCATTCGTCGGCGTCGACGTAGCCTTCGTCCACGACGTACCGGGCGACGCAGCGGAGGGCGTTGCCGCACATCTCTACGGGGTCGCCGTCCGGCTGAAACAGCTCCATAGCGACGTCGTACTCCGTCGACCTCGAGACGAAGACGACGCCGTCCGCGCCCACGCCGGTGCGGCGAGCGCAGAACCAACGGGCGAACTTCTCTCGCCCGCCGTCTAACGCTGGCTCGCTCCACTCGTCGACGACGCCGAAGTCGTTGCCGTTACCGTGGAGCTTCACGAACTCCACGCCGGCGTCAGGCACTCGGGTTCACCCCCAGCGCCTTCCGCATCATCTGACCGAAGCCGAACGAACACAGGATGTACCACAGCAGCCAGGCTTCGAGGAACGACGGACGCGAGAACACCTGCTCGCTCAACTCCAGGTCGCCGAGAAACGGCATCACCAGATGGGGCATGGGGTCGACGTGAGGCGCGCCGCCGAACCTCGTGCTGAACGTCCAGAACAAAAACAGGAATATCGGTAGCGACACCGTGAGTATCCATACGGAAGGCCGGAACTGCATCTTGAACATGTCCATCTGCTCGCCCATCGCCGCCATCTGCTCGTCCTGAAGCTCCTCTTTCCTGGCTTCGTCGCCGCTCATCTGGGCTTCCTTGAGCTCCGACTGGATCTCCTTGACTTTCTTCTGCTGTATCCGGATCCAGTCCCAGTCCATGAGGTAGAGCTGGAGGTAGCTGCTGTACAGCCCCGTGAAGACCGCGAGCACCATTATGAGGAAGAAGTAGGGCAACCCGAACTCCACGAGGGGCAGGAGGACGGAGCCTATAACTTCACCGAAGACCGCCTGTATGTCCTGGTCGCGGTAGCCGAACACGATGAGGAAGCCGCCGACGACGGCCGCCGCCTTGTCGTAGATCGACCAGCTGGTGTCGACGTCCTCCTGCTCCTCCTCTAGCTCGGCGACGACGTCCGACACGCCCGAGTCTTCGTCGAGTCCGAACATGTCGCGTACGACGTCGCCGTCCGAGAGGACGAAGCCGTCGCCCTCGCCCTCGACGAGCACGCCTTTCTCTATCAGGCGACCCCACTGGCCGCTCGACGCGTCGCCCCGGACGTCGCTCCACCTGACCTCTCCTCGGCGGGCTTCGACCTCCGCGACGGCTTCGAGCACCTCGGCTAGCTCGGGGTCTTCCTCGAGCAGGCTCTCTATCTTCTTCTTCGTGTTCAAGTCTCGGCCTCTCCTCGTGTCACGTCTATCACGCGAGCGTGTCTGCGAGCACCTCTGCGGCTTGCTCGACGCCTCCGTCGGGGTTCTCGACGACCTTCACGGTGGCGCCCGTCAGAGTCGCGTACGCCATCGCGGCAGAGCGGTTGAACTCCTGGTGCTCCTGTATCTCGGCCGTCGCCTCGAAGTCACGGTGCCTCGTCTCGTCGTCCAGCCTCCGGAACAGTATCTCGTCCGGCGTCGCCTCCACGAGGACGACGACGTCGGGCTGAAGCCCCCGGAGCACCCACTCGGGCAAGCCCGGCAGGTAGCCGTCCGGCGTGCTTATCGTGCAGTGGGTGTCGACGAGCACGTTGGAGTCCTCCGCCATCTCCGCTATCGCTTCGCCTGCCTTCCGCTGGACCTCGCGCTGGTCGTCGCTCGGCAGCTTCCTCATCTCGTCCCGCTGTTCCACGAGATCCATCTCCCGGGCTACGTCGAGCATCACGGTTCCGAAGGACACGACCTCGTAGTCGACGTCCCTGCTTTCGAGTTCGTCGAGCGCGTGGTCCGCGAGCGTGGTGGCTCCGACGCCGGGAACGCCCGTGAGAACTCCGACTGTCATGTGTGTCGATGGATTCGGCCCCCTGGTTAAATATCGCTCTGGTTCGAAGCCGGCGAACGCCGCCGCACGTGTCTCTCTCGAAACGGTCTCTCGGGCGACTGACGCGAAGGCGCGTTCCAGGGGCGGTGGCTTTATCCCGGGTGAAACGCTACCCCACGTCGAGATGACCGACGACGAAATCGAGGACGTCGAGCGCCTCCGGGACGTCTTCGTCGAGACCACCGGAGTCGAGGAAGTCCGCGAGACCAAGCGAAGCCGCGGGCGACTGCGGAGCGAGACAGAGATAGAGGACGACCTCCGCGACGTCGTACAGGAGGTCGCCGACGAACACGGACTGCCGGACTGGTCGTCCGTGGAGGACGGCGTCGAGACTGCGGTCGGCTACTTCGAAGGCCTCGACGACGCCGAGATAGCCGCCGGACTCGACCGAGCGGAAGACGACGTACGGTCGCTCCGGCACCACCTTTGTCTCGTCCGTGACGACGAGCAAAGCGAAATCGCCGACGAACGCGACAGGGACGCCGGTTACTCCGTCCGACTTCGGTCGGCGTACCCCGAGGAAGCTATCGACGAACGCCTGACGGAGTCCGCGAAAAAGACGGGTCTCGAGGAAGCTACCGAGGACTCCGAGGTGGAGACGGAGATGTAGATGGAGGTAGACGAAGCCGCCGACGTCCTCGAAGACGGCGGCGTAGTCGTCTATCCGACGGAGACCGTCTACGGCCTCGCCGCCAGCGTAGACCGGAGGGAAGCCGTCGACAGGGTCTACGAAGTAAAACGACGGCCGCGGTCGAAACCGCTGTCCGTGGCTTTCGAGTCCGTCGAAGCCGCTCTCGACCGCACGAAGCCCTCCGACCGCGCGCTATCTCTGATGGAACGCCTGCTACCCGGCCCCGTCACCGTCGTAGTCGAGAACGCAGGCGTGCCCTCCTACGTCGTCTCCGGTCTCGACGCAGTGGGTGTCAGGGTTCCAGGCCACCCGGACGCCCGGGAGCTCGCGAGGCTCGCGGGACCGATAACCTCGACGAGCGCTAACGTGTCGGGCGAAGACGACGCGAGATCGCCCGACGAGCTAGAACCCGGGGTCGTCGACGCCGTCGACGGAGTCGTCGAAGCCCGGCGTGGGCCGCGGGAGGGCTCCGGGCGCGCGAGCACCGTCGTCGACGCCGTCGAATGGCAGGTAGTCCGGCGTGGCGCCGAGTACGACGTCGTGCGTCGGACGATGGACGAACTTAGTCGAACAGGCCGGTGAAGCGCTCGCTCAACCGCCGGCCGAACTTACCTTCGCCCGGAGACGGCAGCCCGCCTAGCTGGAGCAACGCTACGACGGGGTTGTCGACGCCGCAACGTTCACTGTGCTCGCACGAACGACATCTACCGCGGTGTCTCGTTCTCCGAGGCTTTCCGCCCTTCTCGACGACGTCGGCTCTCTCGATGGCTCTTTCCAGGTGAACTCCGTCTCTATCGCCGAGCCGTATCCGGCGTACCGCGCCGACCACGGGGTACTCGACCAGGGCTTCGCCTGACGTCGACCCCTCTACCTCCAGCAGGCGCCGCAGTGCCTCTGCCTCGACGCGGTGGCTGGGCCAGACTCCCTCGTCGGGCGGCCTCCCTGTCTTGACGAGCGAAGGCGTAGCGCCGTC
>JBKGYY010000019.1:0-17426 GCA_046545855.1 Halobacteriales archaeon
CGCCGGCCCGACAGCCGCATCCATGGAAGGCCACCGTTACACCAAGGAGGTCCAGGTTAGGTACCGCGACCTCGACCCGATGGACCACGTGAACAACGCCGTGCACGCGAGCTACGTCGAAACCGCGAGGATAGGCTACTACGACGAAGTCCTCGGCCTCGACTTCGACGACCTGTCTTTCATGCTCGCTCACCTGGAGTTCGACTACCACCGTCCGATATACGCCGACGACACCGTGGTCGTCGGAGTTAGCACGACCGCCGTCGGAGACAAGAGCATGACGACGGAGTACACCGTGGAGGCGTCGGGCGACGTCGCGTCGACGGGCGAGTCCGTGCAGGTCGCCGTCGACCCGGACGGGAGGCCGACCAACGTCCCCGGAGAGTGGCGAGAAGCCATCGAGGAGTACGAGGACGTCGAACTGTAGCGCTTCCCGGTGTGGACCTACTCCGTCTCGCCGCCCGGCCGCCGGTACTCTAGCTCCGAGCGCACCATCTCGTTCCTCTTCTTCTCGAGGTAGCTGTAGACCGTGCCGTGTTCGGCGCCACCGAGCAACATCTCGGCGGCCGTCGTCGCCGCCTCCACCTGCTCCGGGGTTCCGATTGCGCCGAACGTCTTGCCGTAGATGCGGACGTCGGCGCCCGAAAGCTCCTCCATGAGCTCACGCGTCCTGCCGTCCCGGCCTATCAACCTGCCTTTCTTGGCGCGGAACTCGCCGTCGCTGCCGACGGCGGCGCGCACGTCTATCGACTCGTAGAGCACGAGTTCGTCGCCCTCGACGTCGTCGAGCAACCGGAAGGCGCTCTCCGGCGGGAAGCCACGGGCGATGGCTTTCACGACCTGCGGCGCCTTGAGGCCGCGGAGGGGGTCGCCGTCCTCCCTGCGGTGTATCGAGACGACACCCGACTCGGAGTCGACCTCTATCTCGACGTCGGCTTCGTTCTCCAGCCGGCGTTTGGTCTCTCCGTCCGAACCTATCACCACTCCGACCCTGTCGCTCGGCACCTTCACGTGATCCGGCATAGTAGGACTGCCTGGAGGTAGTCGGCGCGGGCTATTAAGCCCACTGGACGCCGAGCCAGCCGCGAGTCAGCCGAGACGACGTAGCCACCGCGGCTTCGAACGCCGGTAGGCGAGATAGCCGATTCCTCCGGTTACCACGGACCAGGTTAGCACGAAAGCCGTGATCTCAAGGGGGTACTCGACGTAGGCTATCGAGGCCACGAACAGCGGCACGGCGACCACGGCGACGCAGACCGTGAACAGACCGAACAGCCAGCTGTTCAGGAGTAGCTCGTTGGGTTCGAGCCCCGTGAAGTAGACCGTCACGCCGTAGAAGTAGAGCGTGAGCAACGGGAGGACGACGGCGCCGAGCCACATCTCGCCGAAGCCGAACAACGCGCCTCCGAGCGCGAGGTAGACGTAAGACGCCGGCAGCGAGAGCATGAGTTCGGCTCGCGCCTTCGCCGCTATGACGTCGGTGACGTCGAGAGGCAGCATCGTGTAGTCTGAAACTCCGTCGAACCTGTTGAGCCAGTGGTAGACCGAGACCGACGAGATGGCGAGCAACGTCGCGAAAGCGATGCCCGGTGACGACACCACCTCGCCGACGACGTCGACGTAGAGCACGAGGAATACGAAGACGAGGAACAGCATTCCGACCGACAGGAACACCTTGAGGACGCCGCCGCTCGACCTCGTGGTGTCGAGCAACATCTTCGCCGTCAGCCCCGAGGAGTCGAACGACGTCAGATGGGTCAGCGAGGCGTACCGCGCGCCCTGGCTGCGGACGCCGCTCGCCGTCGACGGCCTGAACGCGAGCACGCCGGCGACGAGCAAGACACCGACGGGAGCGACGCCGAGGGCGAGCGACGTGAAACCCGGGTCGAGGTAGAAGCCCAGCGGAGTGAACTCGACGAGCACGTTCCACCGTCCGAGGACGTAGGCTGCGGCTACGACGACGGCGACGGCGGCGCCGAACGCCGTGGCGGCCGGCCTGCTGCGCACGTAGACCACGGCTCCGAAGAAGCTCAGCGAGACGCCGAGCATGAACGAAGCAGTCACCGACGTCAGCAGGACTGCGTACGACGACGTCGGGTCGGCGTAGTAGTAGGACGCGGGCAGCAGCGCGAGCGTCAGAGGCAGCATGTAGAGCAAGAGGTAGTAGACGAGGTCTTTGACGACGAACGCCGAGACGAGGTCGCGGTTCGACAGCGGGAGCGTGCGCGACGAGAACACCAGGAGGTGCGTCTCACCCAGGAGGTTCTCGACGGCGTCACGGCTCACGAAGCCTATCGAGCCGACGCTGAACCCAAGGAACAGGACGACGTAGTGCAAGCCCACCTCGAGGTCCGCCGTCGCGAAGCCCGAGTAACCGAGCAGGAGGTAGGCTCCAGACGCGACGGCGAAGATGAAGACCGGGAAGCCAGCGAACCCCCAGCCTCCGAACAGCCGCGAGTGCAGACGCCACTCCTCCTTCATCATGTAGCCGAGCAAGGTCGACCGCATGCCGCGCACCCCCGTCATCCTCTCGGGTCCACCTCGTGTTCGACGGCGTCGAGGAACTCGTCTATGAGCCGGCCGTCTCCGTCGAGGTCGCCGACCTCCCGCGTGGCGACGAGAACCCCGTCCTGTATTATTCCGACGCGAGTGCACAGCTCCTCGGCGACGTGTATGTCGTGGGTCGACAGGAACACCGTGCCGCCGTCGTCGTTGTAGTCCGCAACGAGCGACTTCACGCGCTCCTGTACCACTGGGTCGAGGTTCGTGAGCGGTTCGTCGATGAAGACGAGCTCGGGCTCGTGGACGAACGCCTGCGCGAGCATGACCTTCTGTTTCTGGCCGCGCGATAGATCGATGTTCAGGGTGTCGAGTTTGCCGGCGAAACCGAGGCTCGCGCCCCAGCGTTCGGCGGCGCCGTCGACGTCGAAGTCGCGCACCCGGCCGACGAACTCGAAGTACTCGCGCGGCGTCATGAACGACGGCGGGTCCTCGCGTTCCGGGAGGACACCTATCTCCCGTCGGACGCCCACGGGGTCCTCGACGGGGTCTACGCCGAGAACCGAGGCCGTGCCGGACGTCGGCTTCGTCTGGCCGGTGAGCACCTCTATGCAAGTGCTCTTGCCCGCGCCGTTCGGACCGAGGAGACCGAAAACCTCGCCTCTCTCGACGTCGAGGCTGAGTCCGTCGAGCGCGGTCAGGTCGCCGTACGACTTCGTCAGTTCGTGGGTCTCTACTGCTTTCACCGGCTCGGTCTACGTCGCGCGTGTAGATAAAAACCCGTCTCCCGGCGCTGCCGTAGCCTCCGCTCGACGCCGGGCGTCGGCGCTCAGTCGGCGCTCGCCTTACGTCGGAGGACGAGCAGACCGATCGCGAGCAGGGCTATGAGGCCGATCACTAGCCAGAAACCCGGTATGGATCGCGCTTCGTCGTCTCGCTCTCCGTCGTCGGAGTTGTTCTCCGTATCCTCTCCGTCGTCGCCGTCGGTCGCCTGGAACGCTGTCGCTCCTTCGGCCGAAGCCGGTGCCCCTCCGACGGACGCCGTCAGCAAGAGCGCGGCCAGACCGACGTAGAGACACCGTTTGACGGTGCGCGCAGTCGGCTTCATCACTTGTTAGGGCGACGAGGTCGGTTAAATGGTTATCGTATCTTTTCCGTCCTCCGACGGAGACGGCGGTTGCGACGGAGGTAAACGGGCTCGCTTCGAACTCCGGGCGTGGTCAACAGAGCCAACCCCCTCTTGACGTACGTCGCAGGACTCGCGCTCGGCTTCGGGGTCAGCGCGTCGTTGAACGCCGGCGACACCGTGACGGCCTACCTCAACGCGTCTTTCGCCGTCGCCGTGCTCGGCTTCGTCGTCTACGGCGAGATAAGCGACGGCTTCCTCGCCGACGTCGACTACTGACGCCGGCTCGACAGCCATCGTGAAGTTATAGAGCTTCCGAACGTAAACGCGGGAGCCGGCGGTCACAGCGTAAGAGCGAGCGGAAGTGGGCCGAGGGTCGCCGCAGGCGCCGCTTTAGAGCGACCGAGAAGCGTTTATTCCAAAGAGCCAAGTCACGCTACCGGCTTAGTCTGACCAGTGGATATACAGAGCCTCCATCCACGGATACGGCTGGTCTGGACGTCTTCCGCCGTCGTCGTCGCCCTCGGTGTCTCCGCCGTCGCGGCCGGCGCCGCCACCTACTACGTCGACGCGCCGTGGCTCGGCGGCGCGGCTTTCGCCGCGCTCCTCGCTCTCGGGGTGGCCTACCAGTGGTACAGGTACGAAGTATGGGGGTACAGGATACGCGACGACTCCGTCTACCTGCGTCACGGCGTCTTCGTCCGGGTCCAGAAGGTCGTTCCCTTCGTCCGGATACAGCACATCGACACCCGGAGGAGCCCGGTGGAACGCCTCACGGGGCTCGCCAGTCTGGTCATATACACCGCGGGCTCCCGGGGAGCTGACGTCAGGATTCCCGGCCTGGAGCCCGGGGAAGCCGACGAACTACGCGAGCGTCTCAAGAGTCTCGCCGTCGAAGACGAACACCGACGGGAAGACGCCGTCTGACGACAGATGAAGCTACATCCAGTCTCCGTCCCGTACCGTACCGTCGTCTCGGCGGCCAAGTACGCCGTCGTGCTCGTCTTCCTCACCGCGGGCGGCGAGTTCACGGCGACCCCCGCCTCCACAGTCGGCATGCTGCTGGCGCTCGTCGTCGCCGTGGGGGCGTGGCAGACGGCCTACTACGAGAGGTACAGCTACGCGTTGACCTCGGACACCTTCGACATCTCGTACGGCGTCGTGTCACGGCGGAGCAGGGAGATACCCTACGAGCGCGTGCAGAACGTCGACGTCCGCGAGAACTTCGCTCAACGTCTGCTCGGGATAGCAGAGCTCAAGCTAGAGACGGCGGGTGGCGACTCGACGGAGGCGAGCCTCAGGTACGTCGGCGCCGCAGAAGCCAGGGAGCTACAGGACGAGGTGAGGAGGAAGAAAGCGCGGTCCGCGGGAGCCGACGAAGCAGAGGTGCGCGACGACGGGCAGCCCGACGAGATATACGAGATCTCGCCGCGAGAGCTGTTCCTCGTGAGCGCGTTCTCCATCGACCTCCGTCTCGTGGCCGCCGTGCTGTTCGTGTCTTCGCTCCTCCCGCCCGACTACCTGGGTTTCGTGGACACCGTTCCAAGCGAAGCCGTCGTGCTCCCGGTGCTCGGACTCGCAGCCGTGCTAGCGCTCACGCTGTGGGTGATAGGCTTCCTGACGTCTTTCACGAGGTACTACGGCTTCAGGCTCGCGCGCGTCGGAGACAGTCTGGCGTACGAGCGCGGCTTGTTCAACCGGTACAGCGGCTCGATACCGCTCGACAAGGTTCAGACGCTGGAGGTGAGGGAGGACGTCCTCAAGAGGAGCTTCGGCTACGCCACTCTGAGCGTCGAGACGGCGGGTTACTCGCCCCAGCAGGCTAGCGAGCGCGGGAGCGAGGTAGCCGTCCCGCTCGCCAAGCTACGGCGTATCGAGTCGCTCGCCGGCGAGATACAGCCTCACGGCGAACCCGACGTACGGCTGCCTCCACGCAGGTCGCGACGCCGGTACACCGTGAGGTACGCGTTGGTCGTCGGTGTTCTCGCCGCAGCCGTCTACATAGCCGGTCTCACGTCTCTCGACACGCCGGACTGGTACCTCGTGCTCGGTCTCTTGCCGCTAGCGCCCGTCGCCGCGCACCTCAAGTGGCGTCACCGCGGACTCTGGCTCGGCGACACCCACGCGGTCACGCGCAACGGCTTCTGGAACCAGGTGACCGTCGTCGTGCCTTACTACCGTCTCCAGACAGTGATGTCGTCGGCCACCGTGCTCCAGCGACGGTGGAGGCTCGCGACCGTCGTCCTCGACACCGCGAGCAGCACGTCGCTGGTCTCCGACGACGCGCGAGCCGTCGACTACGACGCCAGCGAGGTGGACGACGTCCGCGAGCGCCTGCACGACAGACTCCAGGAAGCGCTCGCCGAGAGGAGACGCAGGCACGGGGAACGCGAGCGCATGAGGATCACGGACGTCGACGGCACGGAGGAACAACCCGGGACGTCGGACCAGGGGCAAGCGCCGGCTGGGGGCACGCGAACGACCGAACCGAAGGGGGAAGCCGGCGAAGTCGAGGATGACGAAGACGACGAAGACGTCTGCGACGGGGGAACGGAGGCAGGAGAGGGAGGCTCAGATGAAGCCCGATAGCACGGAGACGGTGTAGAAGTGAGCCACATGGATCTCTTCCCGAAGTCCCAGCCGTACCCCAACCAGCGCGAGGCGATGGAGCAGATTGCGGCGGCTCTCGAAGAGAGTGTCGACGTCGTCTTCGAGGGCGCGTGCGGCACCGGGAAGACGCTCGCCGCGCTCGTCCCCGCGCTCGAGTACGCCGACCGAGAGGACAAAGCAGTAGTGATAACCACGAACGTCCACCAGCAGATGAAGCAGTTCGTCGACGAAGCCCGCGAGATAAAACAGATAGAGCCCGAGGTCACCGCGACGGTCTTCAAGGGCAAGCGAGACATGTGCCACCTCGACGTAGGCTACGAGGAATGCCAGGCCCTCCGGGACAACACATACGACCTCGTGGACCTCGAACGCAGCATAGCGGACAAGAAAGCCGACGGCGTCGAATCGAGCGCCGACGTCGAAGCCGTGGAGGCTATGGAAGCCGAAGCCCGCGAGCTACGCGACAACCGATGTAGTTACTTCCACGACAACCTCGTGAGCGACAACGAGGACTTCCACCGGTGGCTGTCGACCGGCGTCCGGCGTCCCCGGGAGGTCTTCGAGCGAGCGGAACGCGACGGCAAGTGCGGCTACGAGCTACTCAAGGACTCGATGGACTCCGTCGACCTCGTGATATGCAACTACCACCACCTGCTGTCGCCCGAAGTCCGCGGGCACTTCTTCCGGTGGCTCGACAGACCGCCCGAGGACGTCGTAGCGGTCTTCGACGAAGCACACAACCTCGAGGACGCGGCACGCGAGCACTCGGGAAGCAAGCTGGACCTCGAGACTCTTGAGCGCGCCGAGCTAGAGCTAGTCGAACACGAGAGACCGGACCTCAGAGACGCGCTCACTCTCTTCCGGGAGACCGCGGAGGTAGCTATAGACGAGAACCTCGAGTTCGGGGAAGCCGAGGGCCCGGGGTGGACGGACGTCTACATCGACGCCGATGACGGCGACGCCGTCACACGACGGCTTCCGGACACCGACGAGTACCGAGAGAGGATACAGGAGGGCCTCGAGTTCGCCGTGAAGCTCGACAGGAGGTACGAGCGCATGTACAAGGAAGGCGAGACGGAAGTCCGGAGGGACTGTCCGTCGAAGACGGCGTTCGAGTTCGTCGACACCTACCTCGCGCTCGCGGGCGAACCCGACCACCTGGCGGTCGCCGGCGCCCGCCGGGGGATCGAAGGTCTCGACCGACGTCTCGAGGTGTTCGTCTGCCTGCCGGACAACGTCACAGAGAGCCTGTTCGACGGACTCCACGCGAGCGTGTTCATGAGCGCCACCCTCCGGCCGTTCGACGTTTTCGAGGAGTCTCTGGGCGTCGACGACGCCTTGAGGCTCGCTTACCCTCTGGAGTTCCCGCGAGACAACAGGGAGACGTACGCCGTCGGCCTCCCGGCGCTCTACTCCCGGAGGCGCGACGACCCCGACGTAGTCGAACGTTTGTCGTCGTTCGTGGAGGACGTCGCGGACCACACGCCGGGCAACTCGCTTTTCTTCTTCCCGTCGTACGCCGAAGCAGAGCGCTATCACCAGGAAGCCGACGTCGAGGGCGAAGCGTTGCTCGACCGCGTCGGAGAGCCCGCGGAGTCGATACGCAGAGAGATCGAGGACGCCACGGACACCGCGGTCTTCACGTACCTCCGGGGGACTCTGACCGAGGGCGTGGACTACCCCGGCGACGTCGCCCGAACCGTCTGCGTCGTCGGCGTCGGCTACCCGTATCTCGACGAACGCAGGCAGGCGGTCCGCGACGCCTACGAGGAACGGTACGGAGACGGCTGGAAGCACGCCGTCGAAGCGCCGACGATACGCAAGACCAGGCAGGCGCTCGGCCGAGTCATCCGCTCGCCCGACGACTACGGCGCACGTATCCTCGCCGACGCACGCTACACCGCCGACGGCGGAGGCCGCGGCAACGTCCGCGGGGCCTTCCCCGACGAAGAACGCGAGGAGTTCGTCGACGTCGAACCAGACAAGATCAAGTACGCGCTCTACAACTTCTGGCACCGGTTCGGAGTGGCTGACGACATGGATTTATAAGCCATGGAAGACCTCCGTATAGGGCCATCCGCTCTCGTGGAGCAACTGCAGGGAGTCAGGTCTGCCTTTGTGGCCCGCGTCTCTAATCGCGAAGGTATATGTAGACTCCGACGCCGATCAATCCGCCTATCAGTGTCAGCAGCGTTAGCACGCCTACTCCCAGGCCCCACAGGAGCGCGTTGTCTTTTCCGCGGCCGGAGGCGTCCTTGTAAACCCAGTAGCCGAGCAACGCGGCTACTGCGAGGACGACTAGGCCTACCGGGATTAAGCCTTCTGCTCTGTTGCCAGCCTGAAGGAATGCTAGCATAAGGCCGGGTACGCGCGAGACGGCGTTAGTCGTGTAGCTTGGTCAGCCAAGCATTTGAAGGTCTCGCGATAGTGAACGACGCTGACCGAGACCAAAGTCGGGTCACGTGTCGACGCGTATGCTCGCCTTACAGTGACTCAATCGAGCTCGATCTACGAGGTAATCCGTTCGGCTTGTCGTCTGCAGTCGTGAAGTCCGCAGGCGTCGTCTCGACTCCCCGCGGTAGACAGGCAGGACAGACGGATTTGGCTTCGGCTTTGTATGTCAGGGTGTATATATAGGCCTGGCTCTTCATCGATCCGACTTCCCCGCTCGACGGCTCGAACTTCAGACGTCTCAGCCGGTCCGGCGGGCGACGTCCGGCGCTAGACGCTCTCGTCGACAATACCATAGACCTATACGTGCCCCTCGGATAGATAGACCGCAGATGACAGAAGGAACGGTTGGCTTCTTCAACGACATGAAGGGCTACGGATTCATCGACCGCAACGACACAGACGACGAAGACGACGACGTATTCTTCCACATGGAAGACGTAGGGGGAGCGGACCTCGAGGAAGGCCAGGAGGTGCGCTTCGACATCGTACAGGGAGACAAGGGGCCCAGGGCAGACAACCTAGAGCGCCTGTAAGTACAGAGCGGCCGTAGGAGACTACGGAAACGTTTCTCGCGGAAACCAAGGTAGATAGCGACTGCGTTCGACTTCCGTCGAAAACAGGACCGTCGGTCTGGGATTTAGCCGACTTCCGTCTAACCGAACACCGTTAGCCTCGGCCGGGATTCGAACCCGGGACCTCGTCATTACCAATGACGCGCTCTACCAGGCTGTAGCTACCGAGGCGCGTTCTCCGGTAGCCTGCCGCCGCCCATAATCGTTCCGGATGCAGTCGCTTCACCCGGAACGTATCTCCGAGTGAGCGCCGACCAAGCCCTCGGACACGTCGAGGTCCTCGACGACCGCCTGTCGGTCGACGACCGTGGAAGTCAGGCTGGAGTCCCTGACGACTGCGTCACCGAGCACGACGCTGTCCTTCAGACGCGAGCCGTCGACGACGGCTCCGTCGGCGACGTAAGAAGAACCAACGACGTCTCCCGAGACGTCGGCGCCGTCCTCGACGAGCGGCTCGCCTCCGAGTACGTGGTCGGTCGCCGCGAGGTAGGACTCCGGCGTCCCGACGTCGAACCACGCGCCGTCGAAGACGAAAGCGTGTATCTCGCGGCGGCTATGAAGCCACTCTAGGAAGTAGCCGGGTGCGTCGGGGTTGTTGTCGTCCGAGAGGTAGACGTCGAGGATGTCGAGCACCTCGAACGGGAAGACGTAGCAAGCCGTCGCCACGAGAGTCGACTTGGGCTGCTCGGGTTTCTCCTGGAACCCCAAGACCTCGGTGCCGTCGAGCTCCACGAGGCCGTAGTCACGCGCGTCCTCTCGTGAGCCGACGTCGTAAGCGGCGACGCAGGTCGCCCGTCTCTCGGAGTAGAACTCGAGCAGTTCGGTGACGTCGAACGAGAACAGGTTGTCGCCGGCTATCACGACGGTGTCGCGCTCCAACCCCGTTGTTTCCACGAGGTCGCCGAGCGCGCCGAGAGTACCGAGTTTCTCGTCCTCCGACGTCGTAGGCTCTACGACGAGAGAGGCGTCGCTACCGCGTTCGTCGAGGTAGGCTTTGAAGTCCGACGCGAACCTCTCGTTGGTGCTGACGTAGACATCCTCTATCCCCGGCGCGCTCTCGACTTCGTCCATGACTCCGTCGACGAGGACGTCGCCCGCCAGCGGGAGCAGAGGCTTCGCGCGGTTGCGGGTTATCGGCCACAGACGCGTGGCGTAGCCGCCCGCGAGGACGACTGCGTCCACCTTATCCATCGCGTATCTCCTTCATGTGCTCCATACGTCGCTCGACGACGTGGGGTTTGCCGACGTCGTCGCGTACGCGCAGCCCGGGGCCGAGCGCCTCGAGCGCTTCGGACGCCTGGTGCTCGGCTTCGTCTATCGACGCGCCGCGGCCGACGACGGCTATCGAGCGCGACGTCGTCGTGTAGAGCCTCCCGTCCCGGCTGTCGACGCTCGCGTAGTACAGGAGGGCGTCGCCGACGTCGTCGGGAGACAGCGTTATCTCGGCTCCTCCTTCGGGGTCGACAGGGTAGCCTTCGGGCACGGCGTACTTGCAGACCGTCGCGACGTCCTCGAACTCGACTTCCGGGAGGCGTCCTTCCATCGCGCCCTCGAGCACGTCGACCAACGACGTCTCCATTATCGACAGCACGTTCATCGCCTCGGGGTCGCCGAACCGCGCGTTGAACTCGACGACCTTCGGGCCCTCGGCCGTCAACATGAACTGACCGTAGAGCACGCCGCGGTAATCCGGCAGCGCGTCGACCACAGCCTGCATTATCGAGAGGGCGCGCTCGTACTCCTCCTCCGTCGTGAACGGCAGCAGCTTGCCTGCGTCCGAGTAAGAGCCCATGCCGCCGGTGTTCGGCCCCCTGTCGCCCTCGTAGGCGCGTTTGTGGTCCTGGACGAGAGGCATCGGCCTCAGGACTCCGTCGGCGACGAACGCCTGGAGCGTGAACTCCTCGCCGACGAGACGTTCCTCGACGACCCATTCGTCCCAGTCGCTGTCGAGCACGTAGTCGCTCGCCTCCTGCTTCGAAAGCTGGTCGCCGGTGACACGGACGCCCTTGCCGCCCGTCAGACCCCGTGGTTTGACTGCCACGTCTCCCTCGACGCCCTCGACGTAGTCGGCGGCTGCCTCCCGGGAGCCGAAGACCTCGTACTCCGGCGCACCCGGGACTTCGTTCTCCGTCATGAACCTCCGGGCCCAGGCCTTGTCGGTCTCTATCCTGGCTTCGTCCCGCTTGGGTCCGAAGCCGTACACTCCGGCGTCCTCGAGCGCGTCGACGACCCCGGCCTGCAGGGGCGCCTCGGGTCCCACGACTGCGACGTCGGCCTCGACGTCGAGCGCGTACTCCACGACTTCGTCGGGCGACGTCACGTCCACCTCGCGCACCGTCTCGGCTAGGTCGGCTATACCGGGGTTGAGGTTCGAGACGGCGGCGTGCAGTTCTGCGTCGCCCGCGAGAGACCGGGCTATCGCGTGCTCCCTTCCGCCTGAGCCCACGAGCAGAGCTTTCATGTCTCACGGTAGTCGAAGACCAAGGTAAATCTTGTCGTATCCCGGGAATCGAAACCCGCTGACACCGCCTCCCTCCTACAGGCGGTAGTCGGACTCCTCGACGCCGACGAAGCTAGACCGCCCGCGTAGGTAACGTCGACGCAGGAGATAGATCTTGTGTGCTACGCGCAGGCGAGACAGCCAGCCGCCGTCGACTGACGCCCGGGCTACGCGGAGCAGTCCGTCCCAGTCCGTAGGTCCGTAGTCCTCCACGAGATGCGCGAGACCGACGTTCCTGGCCATCTCGTCGCCGAGCTCGTGACGCCATCGCTCGTTGTAAATGTCGAGGCTGTCGTCGGCGACGAGCTCGCCTGCGAGCTTTCCGGTGGCGACCGCGAGGTGGTAGCCGCCCTCGTGGAACGCCGACGTCGCTCCCATCGCGCCCCCGACGGCGACGACGCCGGCGCCGACGGGTGAATCGACGGGGGAAGTCGAAGAGATAGGGTAGCTCTCTCGGCCGCCCTGTTTACCTCGGTCCTCGACGAGCGGGAAGTCCTCGACGTCGTACCCTGGGTACTCGTGTTCGAGAAGACGTTCGATGTAGGTCGACGCCGAAGGCAAGCCCTCGTCGGAGCCGTCGACCAACGCGTATGAACCCGGTTCGTCTACGTCCGCGGCACGTAGACCCATGGGGAGCGTCACGCCGAGACGGACGACTCCGTCGTCGTTCGGGAAGTACCACGGGTAAGCCGTCTCGCCCGGCACGTAACCCCACCAGAACCGGAGGACGTCGTCCTCGAACACCTCGTCTGGGAACCTCCTGTGTTCCTGGTGGGCGACGTGGTTGGCGTTCGACGGCCCGAGGTGACGGCGCACGGAGTCGTCGACGCACAGTTCGTCGAGGACGTCGAGGCTGACACGGCGTCCGGGGCCGTCGGCGAGAACCAGGTAATCGGCTTCGACCTCGCTCTCCGCCGATTTAACGACGTGACTCGCTGGATCCACTTCGACGTCTTGGACCTTCTCTATACGGTAGTCGACGCCTCGTTCTACGGCTCGCTCGCGATGCTGGTCGTCGTAGGCCACCCGGTCGAACGTCACGCCGAAACCATCGTACCACGAGTCGATGCCCGTGTCACGTAGCTCGAAACTCGCTTCTGGCGACCTGAAGTCCGCGTAATCTATCTCCTGGAGCACTGGGACTTCGTCGTACTCCTCTGGGCCGACGTCCATGATGTCGAGCCAGTAGTCGAGGAGGCCGGCGGCGTCGGTCGAGTCCGGTCCTCTTTCCTCGCGGTCCTCTCTATCTACTCCGGCTTCGTAGACCACGACGTCCTTCGACGTCGCGGCCTCCATCGCGGCGTTGGCTCCCGCGGGCCCGCCGCCGACGACTGCTACGTCGACCTTCTCCATGTCTGGCGGTCGGTTCTCTCACCCTTAAGGTTAACCGAACGAAGTAAACCCGTTCGACGTACGACGACTCAAGGCGTCAGTCTCCCGCTACACCGACCTCCGTCTCGAACCGCTCGACGACGCCGTACATCTCGTCGCGCTCCACAGGCCGCCTGCCCGCCTCCCGTACGATATCGACCATCTCCTCGCGGCCGACGAACTCACGCGTCTCGCTACCCGCCTCCACCTGGATACGCTCCTCCATCAGACTCCCTCCGACGTCGTTAGCACCGAAGTCCAACCCGACGTCCATCAACTCTTCCCCGAGCACCATCCGATACGCGCGCACGCCGAAGAAGTTGTCGAGCAACAGCCTTGCGACCGCGAGAGTCTTGAGGTCGAGCCTCGCGCTCGCACCGCCGTCGACGCGCTCGCCTAGCTCGTTGTTCTCGGGCTGGAAAGACAGCGGCACGAAGCACGCGAAACCCCCGGTCTCGTCCTGTAACTCGCGCAGACGAAGCAGGTGGTCCACCCGGTGACCCGGGTCCTCGACGTGGCCGTACAACATCGTGGCGTTCGAACCCAGCCCGAGCTCGTGAGCCGTTCGGTGGACGTCGAGCCAGGCATCCGCCGACTCCTTCTGCGGACATATCTCCTCGCGGACCTCCGGAGCGAATATCTCGGCACCGCCTCCTGGCATCGAATCCAGGCCCGCATCCCGGAGCCTGCGTAACGTCTCCTCGACCGAGATACCGCTGACGCGGGCTATCCAGGACACCTCGCTAGCAGTCAACGCCTTCACGTGTACGTCTGGGGCGACGTCACCTATGGCTTCGAAAACGTCCTCGAAGTAATCTATCCTCCAGGCAGGATGCTGTCCTCCGACCATGTGCACCGAAGATATCTCGTCGGCCACGCTCGCGACCTCTTCGGCCAGCTCCTCCGGCGTTCGCTCGACGGCGTCGTCGGAACCCGGTTTCTCGTAGAACGCGCAGAACTCACAGTCGAAGGCGCAGACGTTCGTGTGATAGAGCTTCTTGTTCACCGAGAAGTAGACGTCGTCGCCCACCCGCTGACGCCTCACGGTGTCGGCGAGCCTGCCGACACCCAGCAGGTCGTCGGACTCGTAGAGAGCTACGCCGTCTTCGTAGTCAAGGCGTTCGCCTGCCTCGACTTTCTCCACGACGTCTCTGAGACCGGCGTCCCTAACGCCATCCATGTAACTACGGAGGCACGGCGTCGTCAAATACCTTCTCAACACCAGCCGTTCGCTCGGCCAGCCCGCTGTTCAACGTATCTGCATGGGTCGGACGACGTGCTCCGGCGGTGGACCGTGTAGCTCGGGGTCGGCTATCGAAGCCAGTATCTCGACGGAGTCCACGATGCGCGGCCCGGGCCTGTTAACGTACGACGAGCCGTCGACGACGTAGACGCGCTCGCGTTCGACGGCCGGCAAATCCTCCCAGCCATCTCGTCCGGTCAGCTCCTCGAAACGACGTAACGTATCCGGGACGTCGTATCCACACGGTGCTACGACGATTAGGTCTGGTTCGAACTCGACCACGCTGTCCCAGTCGCGGTAGGCCGACGCTTCGTCTTCGTCGACGAGGCCGTACTCGTATCCCAGCGACTCGAACAGCCAGGGCACCCAGTGGCCCGCGACCATCACGGGCTCCATCCAGTCGAGCAAAAGTGCTCTCTCGCGATTCCGTATCTCGCCGGCTCGTTCGAAGACGTCGTGCAGTCTTAGACGGAGGCCTGCGACGACTTCCTCGGCTCGTCGCTCGACGTCTAACGTCTCCCCGATCTTTAGCAGGTCTTCGAAGACTCCCTCGGGGTCGTGAGCGTGACACCTGACGACGTCAACGTCGACGTCCTCCCGACGGAGGCCGGCCTCCAGCCCCCCTGCGTCGACGGCACATACCGGGCAGACGTCCTGGGCTACCACGACGTCCGGATCGAGATTTCGAAGCCGCGCGAAGTCGACGTGCACGCCCGCTCCTTCTCCGACCTCGCGGGCTATCGAGACGCTGTCTCCCGAGACGTCGACCTCGCTCTTCGTGACCGAAGGCTTCGTCTCGGCATCCGGCGGGAAGTCGCACTCGTGGCTGACGGCCACGGGCTCGACGCCGAGAGCGTACAGCATCTCGGTGGCGGACGGCAACGTCGAGACGACTCTCACGTCTCGGTCGACGTGCTCGGAACAGTTAAAACCGACCGCATGCTTGTCATCTGACTCCATGTGTCGGCTGGACGCCGCCTGGACACCAACCTCTGGCGTTGGGTTTACCGATGTCCTTCGGAGGTCGCGATAGCAGTCTTACTCGGTGACGTGTAGGTTTGCGGCCGTCTTCTTGTTGGTGCCGACGGCTCGGTCCTCGCTGCCTCTTGCGTCTACCTGCCGGCTGTCTCCAGGTAACCGTGGCACGCGGTCGTTGACACCGGAGACGATGGCTCCGTCCACTCGACCTAACTTCGACGCAGACGTCAGGGCACGTCGACTTCGGCTGGGGTGTCTCGTCCGGCGCAGCCGCGGCACATCACACCTTTCATCGTGACCGCGGGTCGGCAAGTCCCCCTTCCGCAGTTGGTGCATACTTCACAGCTCATGCTGAGCCTCCCGTGAACCCCGTGTAGTCTCGGTTTATCTCGTTCATAGTCATCTGAAGCCGGTCGTCTTCCGCTGCGGCTTCGACCGAGGCTGCGACTCCGCGTGGGATAAGCCGTGCCGGGGTGTTTCCGGAAACCGGTAGCCTTTCCGGGGCACCGGCGAAAATCAGACCGCGAAGCCCGCCTTCATTTCCACGTCTTCTTACGCGAGGACCTCGACGAGCCTGTCTGCGGAGTCGTCCACCGAGCTCTCGTTGTCCACCCTGTGTAGAGTAGAAGACACCGTGGATGCGTAGCTCAACGCCGCCGAACGGTTGAGGCTCTGATGGAACTCTATCTCGCCCTCGCTGGAGTCACCGTAACTCCGGTAGTCGCTCTCACTCCGTCTCGCTGCGATGACGTCCGCGCTCGCCTCCACGACCACGAGGGACTCGGGGTTGAGCTCCCAGAGCACCTCTCGCGGCAGACCGAGCACGTAGCCGTGCTTGGTTCCCACCACCAGTCGAGCGTTGACCAACAGGTCGTCGCTCGAGGACTCGTCCCGTAGGTACTCGGCCGACGCCCTTTGAAGGTAGGTCTGCTCGTAGATGGGCAGGTCACCGAGCCCGTCACGCGACTCCACTATCCCGCGTGACACAGCTTGTTCGAGCATGACGTCGCCGAAGTTGAAAAGACGGACTCCGTCGAGCCTCCGCGTCGCCTCGGAAGCAACGCTCGAGACGCCTGCGCCGGGCACACCCGACACCACGTGGACCGACATCAGAACGACACCTCCTCTCCCTCACCCAGACTCGGGCCCCGGTCGTCGTACTTCTTCCTGCCGACGTGAGCCTCACCCAGGCTGCCGACTACCGAGTCGTATAGCTCGTCCACCGACTCGAACTCGCGCTCACCGCATCGCTCGAGGACCGAGCCTATATTCTCCTCGCTTCCATGCGGTGTCTCTATACAGACGTCGCCGATGGAGTCGACGACGTCGTCGCAAGACGCCGGCAGCGACACCTCCTTCACGATCAGGTCGCGGACCTCCGAGAGCCTCATACTACACCCATGGTCCGTCGTATATTAAGCACTGTGCCGGCTTCGAACGCCGCACTCTCGTGAAACAAAACCCCTAGCTCACTCGAAGTCCTCGGGGTCCATGTCGCCCATGCCAGAGTCCTCCATGTCGGTGCACTCCATGTCCGGAGCCTCCACGGCTTCGACCTCGCCCCAGTCGCTGAATTCGAGTCGACCGTCGTCGATGTCGATACGCAGCAAGTAGCCGGTCTCCTGGTCGACGTAGTAGACGCCCTCCCACTGGCCTTCGACGTCCAACTCAGAGAAGTCGTAGACGTAGACGTCACGGTCCCGGACGACGTCGGTTCCCGTCGGCTCTACCTCCGGCGGGTCATCCTCGTAGTCCATGTCGGCTTCGTCGGCGTCGATGTCCATCATGTCGCCCGTGTAACACTCGCCGTCCATCACGGAGTAACTCGTGTCGTCTACGACGTACAGCTCTCCCGACATGCCCTCTCCCTCGGTCGTCATCACGTAGTTCTCGCCGTCGAACCTCCCCGTCATGGTCATCTCTCTCGACTCCTCGTCCGTAGACGTCATCTCGAAGGCGTAGCTCTCCTCGAACCGGAAGACGTCGGAGAATAGCTCGCCGTCGGCCGAAGTCTCTGATTCCGAGCCGTCGCCCCCATCGTCGCCGTCTCCGCCGTCGTCGCTCTCGTTGTCG
>JBKGYY010000020.1:0-16771 GCA_046545855.1 Halobacteriales archaeon
CCACGAACTCCTTGTACAGAGAGCGCGTGTGACCCGTTCCCTCGCCGTAGATGTCATCGATACCCGAAAGCAAGTCAGGCTGCACGAGGCCTTTGTCCTCCAGGAACTTCACGAAGATAAGTCGGTTCATCAGCTTCACCGCGAACAACCGGGTGTCCTCCCCGGTAGCGTCTTCCGGCGGTACCACGCCGTCGCCGACGAGCGAACGCGGCGACCGCTCGCCCTCACCGTGACGTACCCCGAACACGATACGGATGTACTCGTCGTAGAACTCGTCGGTTATCTCTTCCTGAGTCTCCCGGATGACCTCCCTAACCTCGGCGGCGATAGACACGAAGTTACGTCTCTCGAAACTACGCAGAAAGTCCCTGACGGTGTCCAATGAAGCCTCGGACAGCGCTTCACGCGGTGGCTCCCGCCTACCAACCTGGTTGTAGAACAGCTCCAGAAAGACGCTTTCGAGGCTTATATCCTCCAGGCGGTTGTGGCTGTACGAGTCCGGGTCGTACCTCACGAACACCCACCGCAGTCCGTCGGTAGCGAAACCCAGGTCGGACTCGAACTCCCGCTGGCTAAGCCAGCCTTCAACCTGGTCGACGCCGTGCCCCCGGTCTTCGAGCTTCTTGTTCATCGGCTCAGCTTCGATGAGAAGCTGCTCGGATGCGATGCGTGGGTCGTCTATGCCGTAGGAGTAGTCCGCGACCTGTTGTCTGCCGGATGCAGCGCTGCTGATTTCGGTCCGCAGGTCCGTGTAACCGAGCCTTTCTAGAACCGGTTCGATGAAGACCTGCTGAGTGAGCGGTTCCGGATCCTGGTTGTCGACCGACATGCCCGACCTCAACAGGTACTGGGAACCCGCGGGGTCCAGTATACTCTCCGTGGTCTCGTCGTCGATGATACGACGGCGGAGCTCGTCGACGCAGGAATCCATCGTAGACAGAAGAGCGTCGACGTCGTCCTCCGTCACCCGGGTGTCGAACTCGGAGGACACGAACTCGGTCTTGCTCGTCGTAGACATGAGGGATTCGGGTGTCTCCGTAGATTACTCCGAGATAATTAAATCGTTCGTCGTCCCGAGCGCCCTCGCCCGGCTTCCGACACCGACTGCGTCCACCCCACCTCATCCCTCCTCATATGGATTCGATATAGCGCGATAGAGTTTAACCCCGGGAGCGCCTCGCGAGACCATGGTCTGCGTGAAACACCGCGAGAGAGCGCGTGACGCGGGTGGAAAGACGTGCGGGTGAGCGTCGTCGGTGGCTCGCGGCCTCCCGAGGACGCAGTCGACGTCGCCCGCGAGCTCGGTCGGTTGCTCGCTCGCCGTGGACACGACGTCGTCTGCGGCGGCCGGTCGGGAGTGATGGAAGCCGTCTGCGAGGGCGCGTCGGAGGAAGGCGGGAGGTCGATAGGTATTCTGCCGAGCGCGGAGTGGGAGGACGCCAACCCCTACGTCGACGTCTCGGTGGCGACGGGCATGGGTGACGCGCGGAACGCTCTCGTCGTGTTGAACGGCGACGCCGTCGTCGCGGTCGACGGCTCTCACGGCACGCTTTCGGAGATAGCGCACGCTCTCGCTCTCGGTCTGCCGGTCGCGGGGCTGGCGACGCACGACGTCGACGGTGTCGTCGACTGCGACGGCCCGCGCGAAGCCGTCGACTACGTCGAAGACGCCGTCGAGAGCTAGCCGTACTTGGGCTCGCGTCGTTCGGCGCGTTCGAGGGCTTTGTCGACGACCGCGTGTACGTCGCCCTCGAAAGACGGACCGTGCCCGGGGTAGATAACGTCGACGTCTTCGACGTACGGCAGCAGCCGCCGGAGGCTTTCTATCAGGGTTTCGCGGCTCTGGCCCGCCATGTCCGTCCGGCCGAAGCTACCGCCGGAGTAGGCTTCGTCCTCGTAGACGACTACGTCGCCCGTGAACGCGGCGGTGTCTCCTACGTAGGCGACGTGGTCGTCGGCGTGTCCCGGAGTGTAGACGACGGTGAACTCCTCGCCCGCTAGCTCGACTTCGTCGCCGTCTTCGACCGCGGTGGTACGCCGCGGGTGGTCGTCGTACGACAAGAGCCGGGGGTCGAAGGCGTCGAGCACCGTGTCGAGCGCTCCCACGTGGTCTCCGTGCTGATGGGTCAACGCGACGACGTCGAGGCTGTCGACGCGTCCCTCGACGTGGTCGACGGCTCCGTCGTAGCTTCCGGCGTCTACGAGCGCGGCTCCGTCGCCCCGGACGAGCCAGGCGTTCGACGTGAAGACGTCGGCGTCCTCGGCTGCGTTGGATACCTCCATGTAGAGCGTCCGGCGGCCGCCGACTAAAACCCGGCGTCGAACGTCAGCCGTCCCCGGGGAGTTCGACCACCCTCTGCCCGCACCCGACGCACGAGAGCGAGTAGACGCGGCGGCTGGAGCAACACGACTCGACGGGTTGCTCGGAGAGTTCGAGCGTTGCGTCGCAGACGGGGCATCTGTCGAGCAGGCTTCGGACTGCGAGCGCGAGGTTCGAGCGGGCCGTGGCTGGCAGTTCTTCCCAGCCGTCCAGCTGGTCCTCGAGGGCTTCGGCGGCGGCTGCGTCGGCGATCAACGCGGCCTCGGACTCCCATCTTGCGACTGGTTCGCCTCCAGTGGTCGCCATCGGCGTCCCGGCGTACGACTTGATCTCGAGCGAGCGAGGGTCTGTGTCGAGGGTTCTCGCGAGCGTCTCGACGTCGAGGGATTCGACGTCGACTGCGAGGGCTTCGTCGAAAGCCCGCTGGAAGCCCGGGGTCAACGAGACGTCGGCTCCGTCCGACGCGACGTCGTTTTCGACGAGTATCGACTCGACGTCGACTTCGGTTTCGGTCGGATGTCCGCCGTCGAAGTAGGCGTGGACGTCGGGCGGGAGATACCGGGCGGTGAGCCTGGGTGTCATGGGCACGAGGTAGCCCCGGAGGTATATGGCGGCTAGCGCGAGAGATAGGGCGGCAAGGCCTGCGGCGGGATGGACGACGGCGACGGCGGCCGAAACGACGGCGGCGACGGCGACGTTGACCGCCGTGCACCTCGTGCATCGGTTGTCGCCCGTGTGTTCTGGCTGCCTCAGTCTGTCGAGCGCCGCCGACATCGGTCTGTATAAGGCCGCGTTCGTATTAGAGAGCGTCGGTCGCCGGGTTTTTGGGTGTCGCCGTCGTCTCGCGGTCGTGACACGCGTCTGGCTCGTCGAACGCGACTACAGCGAGGAGGTAAGGAACATGCTGGAGTTGGTCTACGCGACGGCCGACGGCCGACGCAGGCTCCACGTGCAGAAGATGGTCTCGACGCCGAGCGAGGCCGACTCTGTCACCGCGGCGAGAGACGTGGAAGACGAGAGGCTGGAGACCGTCGACGACCCGGAGTTGAGGCGGCGTTACCGGTGTGAAGTCGAGCGGATGCGCGAGCGCCACGAGCCAGACGACGTCGTCTGAAAGACTACCACTCGAGCTTGCCTCCCGACTGGTACTCGGTGACGTTGGTCTCGAAGAAGTTCTTCTCTCGGTTGAGGTCTGCGGCCTCGCTCATCCACGGGAACGGGTTCCGGGTGCCGTAGGAAGGCTCCATATCGAGCTGTTGCAGCCGGCGGTCGGCGACGTACTCCACGTACTCGCTGAACTGGTCCGGACCCATACCCAGTATCTCGTCGGGGCAGGCGTCCCGGGCGTATATCTTTTCGAGCTTGACGGCCCGTTCGACTAGAGCCCTCGTCTCGGACTCGAACCCCTTGTCCCACGCGTCGGTGCTGGCTCTTATCTCGTTTATGAGTTCGACACCGAACCCCACGTGGAGGCTCTCGTCGCGCATTATGTACTCGAACTGTTCTCCGACGCCCTTCATCTTGCCCTGTCTTCGGAGGCCGAGCATCATCGCGAACCCGGCGTAGAAGAACACGCCCTCCATTATCACGTAGAACCCCACGAGGTCCCTCAGGAACTCCCGTACGTCCTGTGTTCCCTCTATAGTGAAGTCGTCGCGTTCGACGGCTCTCGTGAGGTCGACTACGAACTCGTCTTTCTCGTCTATGGAGGGTACTTCGTCGTACATCCCGTAGACGTAGTCTGGCTCCAGACCGAGCGTGTCGCAGCAGTATATGAAGGTGTCCGTGTGTATGGCTTCCTCGTACGCCTGCCGGAGGAGGTACTGCCTGCACTCGGGCGCCGTGACGTACTCGTAGACGGCGAGCACTATGTTGTTCGCTGTCAGCGACTCGGCGGTCGAGAAGAAACCCATGTTCCACTCGACTAGCTTCCTCTCGGCGTCCGAGAGAGCGTCTCCCTTCCACTGTTCGACGTCGTCCTGCATCGGAACCTCCTCGGGAACCCAGTTGTTGGCTACGCCGGCCTCGTAGTACTCTCTCGCCCACGGGTAGTCGAACGGCAGTATCTTGTTGGGGTCGGTCTTGTCTCTGTCCTGTATGGTGTTTATGGGCATTCAGGTCACCTCACTGACAGGCCTCGCAGGTTGGGTCCTCCAGCCTGCATAGTTCGTCGTCGGGCCCGAGTCTCTCGCCTCCGTCGGTGGCTGCCTCGTTGTCCCGTGAACGCGTGTCGCCGTACTCCTCGGTGTCGAGGGTGGACTTCTCTATCTGGCTCGCGGCGAGCGTCCGGAGGTAGTAGGTGGTCTTCAGGCCTCGTTCCCAGGCGGTCATGTAGACGTCTTCGAGCAGGTCGCCGTCTGTCGACGGGAAGAAGACGTTGTGGCTCTGGCTCTGGTCTATCCATTTCGACCTGCGTGCCGTGAGCCGTATCTGGTGTCTCGGGTCTATCTCGAAGGCCCCTCGGTAGAGGTGCTTGAGGTCGTCCGGAACTCGTCCGACCTCCTGGATGCTTCCGTCGTGGTACTTTATCTCGTCGACCATCTCGTCGTCCCACAGGCCGAGTTCGCGCAGGTCGTCGACGAGGTGTTGGTTGACTACGGTGAAGTCGCCGCTCATGTTCGACTTGACGTAGAGGTTGCTGTAGATGGGTTCTATCGAGGGCGTGGTGCCTGCTATAGTGGATATCGTCGCGGTCGGTGCGACGGCCATGGTGTTGGAGTTACGCATGCCGTGTTCGGCGACGGCTTCTCTCACTGCGCTCCAGTCCATCTCGCCGCCGCGGGGCACCGGTATCTCGTGCCCCCTGTGTTGCTCCAACTCGTCGAGGGTGTCTTGAGGCAGGAGGCCACGGCTCCACTTCGAGCCATCGTACGATGGATAGGGGCCTCTCTCGGCGGCTAGCTCGGCGGACGTGGATATGGCGTGGTAGCTCACGAACTCGGTCGAGCGGTCCGCGAACTCCAGCGCCTCTTCGCTCGCCATGGGTATCCCCTGCTTCATCAGGCTCTCGTGGAAACCCATGACCCCGAGGCCCACGGGGCGGTGTCTCATGTTGCTGTGTCTGGCTTCGTCGGTGGGGTAGAAGTTGAGGTCGACGACGTTGTCGAGCATCCGGGTCGCTGTCTCGACGGTCTCGCGGAGTTCGTCTCTGTCGAGGCCGTCCTCGTCGGTGTGGGCGGCGAGGTTGACGCTCCCGAGGTTGCAGACTGCGTGTTCGTCCTCGCTGGTGTTCAGGGTTATCTCGGTGCAGAGGTTGCTGCTGTGTACGGTGCCGGCGTGGTCCTGTGGCGACCGGAGGTTGCAGGGGTCCTTGAACGTGATCCAGGGATGGCCGGTCTCGAACAGCCTGGTTAGCGTCTTCCTCCAGAGTTCCTCTGCGTCGACCGTCTCGTGCTGGCGCAGGTCTCCTGCGCGTGCGCTCGCCTCGTATTCGAGGTATAGCTCCCGGAACTCCTGGCCGTAGGCTTCGTGTAGGCCGGGGACCTCGTCCGGGCTGAACAGCGTCCACTCGCCGCCTTTCCGTACTCTTTCCATGAACAGGTCGGGTATCCAGGCCGCGGTGTTGAGGTCGTGTGTGCGTCGGCGTTCGTCGCCGGTGTTCCTTCTCAGGTCGACGAAGTCGGGGTAGTCGAGGTGCCAGGGTTCGAGGTACGCGCAGGCTGCTCCTCTGCGTTTACCGCTCCGGTTTATCGCCGCGGTTACGTCGTTGGATATCTTGAGGAAGGGTACGACTCCCGTGCTCTCGACGCCGGTCGACTCGATCAAGGCTCCGCTGGCCCTGAGGTTCGTCCAGTCGTTGCCGAGTCCGCCGCTCCACTTCGATAGCTGGGCGTGGTCTCCGTAGCTCTTGAATATGTGTTCGAGGTCGTCCTGTACGGTGGTTACGTAGCAGGACGACATCTGTGGCCGTGTGGTGCCGCTGTGGAACAGCGTCGGAGTCGAGTGCACGAACTTGAGCCGGGAGAGCAGGTCGTAGTACTGCTTGGCTCTCTCTGTCCGTCGTTCTTCGGGTTCGGCGAGCGCGACGCCCATGGCGACTCGCATCCAGAACGCCTGGGGAAGCTCTGTGGGTCGTTCGTCGACGCGGAGGAAGTAGCGTTGTATCAGTGTCTCGACGGCCATGTAGTCGAGGAGTTCGTCTCGTTCTGGCTGCAGGTGGTCGGCTAGCTCGTCTAGGTCGTAGTCGAGCAGGCGTTCGTCGAGTCTGCCGGCCTGTGTCCCGGTGCGTACGCTCTCTTTGAAGCTTCGTCTGTACGTGGCTCTGTCTCCGTGGCTCTCGTCCGTCAGCCTTCGGTGGTAGCGGTCGAGCGCGAGTTGTGCTGCTATCTCGGTGAGTTCGGGGTGTCTTTCGACGTGGGAGGTTACGGCTCCGATGGCTGCTTCGGTTGTCTCGTCGTGGCTCGCTCCGGCGTAGGTCGCTCGTCTGGCTTGCTCTTGGATGGGTTCCAGGTCGGCGTCTACATTTCTTCGGTCGGCTGCTCTTTGGATTAGGGTTTCGACCCTGGTGTTTCGTGTCTTCTGGGTCATGGTTTTTTGTCGTGTCGGGTGTCGGGGGAGGTCGGTCGACTATACACTACATGTTGGGGTTGTATTCCTTAGGCCCAACAGAGTGGGTGTCAATCCCCCTCCACTTCAATCTACCGGTTAACACAACCAGCATTTAGGTTTCCAAAACCAGTTTGAATATCGGCCGAGCCCCGCGGCACCAAAACGAAACCGAACAGAAACACCAGACTCACCCGAAGATACACGGCAAAAACCGACACCGAAGCGTCAGCCGCCCTCCATCTCCTCTATCTCCTCTGCGAACTGACTGGGGTCGTCGAAGTCCCTGTAGACGCTAACGAAACGAAGGTAAGCCACCTGGTCGAGGTCCCTTAGCTCCTCGCTCACGAGTTCGCCGATCGTCTCGCTCTCCACCACCCGGTTAGCGTCGTCCTTAACCTGCGCCTCGACGTCGTCTACAACCCGCTGGGCTTGCTCTCGGCTCACCGGTCGTTTCTCGACGGCGAGCGAAACCCCTCCGAGGAGCTTCCCACGGTCGAACGGCTCGACAGAGCCGTCCCGCTTCCGGACCTGAAGGCTCTGCCACTCGAGGCGCTCGTACGTCGTGAAACGCAGGTCGCAGTCCGGGCACTCGCGCCTCCTCCTGACGGCGTGTCCACCGTCGGTCGGGCGGCTGTCCACGACGGAGGTCTCGTCCTCGGAGCAGTTCGGGCACCTCACCGGATTCCCTCGGCCACACTATATGTCGTGGGTACATCAATCTATCCCCAACGAGCAGAGGCCGCTACGGCCGAAAGAGAACCCCGAACGACCAAAGACACCCCACAAGCGTTATACAGCGAGACACCGAAGCCAGACCGTATGCCCGAGATAGAGCTTAGCGCTGATCTGATCGAACGCATAGACTCGCATCTGGAGGAAGGTGAAAGCCGGGAGGAGTTCCTCGACGAGATGCTCGACATATACGAGACAGAGGGCACCTTCATGCAGGAAGGCTACAGCGAGTGAGAGACGAGGCAGAGAGACGCTCGCCCTCAGAGACGCTCGCGCTCCGCCTCAGAACACGAGGTAGTTCCGCTGCTCGGACTGCTCGCTGATCCACTTGGTCTCCGTCATCTCGTCGATTATCCACTCGCCGTTGAACCTCCCGACTCCGGACTTCTTGACACCGCCGAACGGCATGTGCGGCTCGTCGTGCATCGGCTGGTCGTTGACGTGGACCATGCCGGCCTCTATCTCCCTCGCTATCTCTCGGCCGCGCTCCAGGTCCTGACAGTGCACCGCGCTCGAGAGACCGTAGTCGGTGTCGTTGGCTATCTCTATCGCCTCTTCGTCGTCCGCCGCGGGTATCACGGGTGCGACGGGGCCGAAGTGCTCGTTGCACGCCGCCGACATCTCGTTCGTCGCGTCCGACAGCACGGTTGGCTCGACGACGAGGCCGTCGTGACCTCCGCCCGCCTCGATCGTCGCGCCCTGTTCGACGCTGTCCTCGATGAAGCCGAGTATCTGGTCGCGCTGGCTCTCGTTTATCAGCGGACCGATGATGTTGGTGGCGTCCTGCGGGTCACCCCTGCCTAGCTCTTCGGCGCGCGACGCGAACTCCTCGACGTAGTCGTCGTAGACGTCCTCGTGCACGATGTGCCGGTTTATCGAGACACAGATCTGACCCTGGTGCATGAACGTGCCGAACAGGCCGGCGGTCACCGCCCAGTCGAGGTCGCAGTCCTCGGTGACGTAGTACGGACAGTTGCCTCCGAGTTCGAGCGCGACCTCCGCGACGTTGTCGCCCGCCAGCCGGCCTACACGGCTGCCGACGGCCGTCGAACCCGTGAAGTTCACGGACTGCGCCCTCGGGTCCGCTACGACGGCGTCTCCGATGTCGCTGCCCCGGCCCGTCACGACGTTGAGGACGCCGGGAGGCAGGCCGGCTTCCTCGAACAGCCGCGCTACAGCGAGGCCGCCGCTGATAGGCGTCTCCGTCGACGGCTTGAGCACGACGCTGTTACCCATGAGTACCGCGGGCGCGAGCGCACGCATCGCCATGTAGAACGGGAAGTTCCACGGCGTCACCGTCGCGACTACGCCGACCGGCTCGCGTACCACGCGGTTGGTCTTGGCGTCGAAGTTCGACTCGTGCTCCGACTCCACGTCGTCGAACTCCGCCATCCAGTCGACGATGCCCCGGCAGTAGTTGAACTCACCCATCTGTTTCGGAACGGCGGAGCCGGCTTCGACGGCGAGAAGCTCCTTGAACTCGCTCATCCGGGTCATCATCTGGCTGCCGACGTCCTCGAGAAGCTGCTGGCGTTCCTCGTGCGGCCTCGAGCCCCAGTCCTCCTGGGCTTCCTCGGCGGCGTCGAACGCTCTCTCTACGTCTTCCGGGGTGCACGCGGGAACCTCGGCGAAGACCTCCTGTGTGTACGGTTCCTGTACGTCTATCGAGCCCGCGTCGTCGGGCGTCAGCCACTCTCCGCCGACGTAGACCTGGTTCCAGTCGGCTTCCGGCGAGTAATCGTGTTCCTGTACGGCCATGAGCCCAATTTTGAAGCCAGGGTGTAAAACGCTTCTGCCCGTCGACAGCGGGGTTTGAGGTGCCGCTCGGCTCCGTTAGGTCTATTGGCCGTCGCCGCCTCCACCGGCCATGGGAGCGGACATCGGCGACCTGGTCGAAGGCCGGGACGTCGCGCTCGACGACCTCGACGGAGCCGTCGCGCTCGACGCATACAACGCCATCTACGGCTTCCTCGCGAACATACGCCAGAGGGACGGCACGCCGCTCCAGGACAGCCGCGGCCGCGTGACCTCACACTTGAGCGGCTTGCTCTACCGCACCGCGAACCTGTACGAAGCCGGCGTCCGTCCGGTATACGTCTTCGACGGACCGCCACCCGACCTCAAGTCCGAGACCGTCGAACGACGACGGGAGCGCAAGCAAGAGGCGCTCGAGAGCTACGAGGAAGCCGCGCGCAAAGGAGACGAAGCCGAGATGCTCAAGCACGCCCAGCGTGCGACGTCGCTCGACCAGCCGCAGGTCGAGACCTCCGTGGCGTTGCTCGAAGCCCTCCGGGTGCCGTGGATGGAGGCTCCGTCGGAAGGCGAGGCGCAGGCCGCGTACATGTGCCGGGAGGGAGACGTCGACTACGCCGGCAGCCAGGACTACGACTCGCTACTGTTCGGCGCCCCGGCTCTCGCCCGAAACCTCACGATACGCGGCCGGAAAGGCAGCGACCTCACGCCCGAAGTCGTAGAGCTAGAGAGCGTGCTCGACGGCCTCGGGTTGACGCGCGAACAGCTAATCGAGGTCGCCGTGCTCGTCGGCACCGACTACAACGACGGCGTCCACGGAGTCGGTCCGAAGACCGCTGTCGACGTCGTCCTCGACGGCGAAGTACGCGAGCGCCTGCGGGAAGGCGACCCCCAAGCCGACCTCAAAGCGATCAAGCGACTGTACATGGAGCCAGAGGTCACCGACGACTACTCGCTCGAGTGGGAGTCTCCGGACGCCGACGCCGTGGAGACGCTGCTCTGCGACGAACACGACTTCTCGGTCGACCGCGTTCGGAAGGCCGTCGAACGTATAGAGAGCGCGACGACCCAGTCGTCTCTCGACAGGTGGTCGTAGTAAGCGTTACGCGCGTCCGGAGGTAAAGCGAAAACTGTTAAACCGCTCCAGCCATCTCTCCGGCTGATTCTGGGGCGATAGAATTGCCGGAAGACGTAGCCGATGACGCCGAAATCAGGACGCCGATAGTCAGCGTGCTCGGCCACGTCGACCACGGCAAGACGACGTTGCTCGACCGGATACGCGGGAGCGCGATAGCCGAGGGCGAAGCCGGCGCGATAACCCAGCACATAGGTTCGACCGTCGTCCCCATCGACGTGATCGAACGCATATGCGAGCCCGAGGAGTCTTTCGACGTGCCGGGCTTGCTGTTCATCGACACGCCCGGCCACCACGCGTTCACGACGCTTCGGTCGCGAGGCGGCGCCCTCTCGGACATCGCCGTGCTCGTAGTCGACGTCAACGACGGATTCCAGCCGCAGACGAAGGAAGCGATAAAGATACTCGGGCAGTACGAGACTCCGTTCGTCGTAGCCGCCAACAAGATAGACACCCTCCCGGGATGGAACCCCGTCGAAGACGCCTCGTTCTCCGAGTCCTTCGACAGCCAGAGCGACCGCGCTCAACAGGAGCTGGAGAACGCCGTCTACGAGCTAATAGGAGAGCTACACGACGAGGGCTTCAACGCCGACAGGTACGACCGCGTGCGCGACTTCAGGTCGAACGTCGGCGTCGTGCCCGTGAGCGCCGAGACCGGCGAAGGCGTCCCCGACCTCCTGATGGTGCTCGTCGGTCTCGCGCAGCGTTTCCTGAAGGACAGCCTCGAGATGCACGCAGACGGACCGGGGCTCGGCACCGTCGTCGAGGTCAAGGAGGAACGCGGCTTCGGAGCCACCGTCGACGTCCTGCTGTACGACGGAGTCGTCGAGGTGGACGACACCGTCGTCGTCGCCGGCCAGCTAGACCCAATCGTCACCGAGGTCCGCGCGCTCCTCAAGCCACCGGAGCTCGGTGAGATACGCGCGGAGAAGGAGTTCGAGCAAGTCGACAGGGTGACCGCGGCGCACGGCATCAAGGTAGCCGCACCCGACCTCGACGACGCCATGGCCGGCGGTCCGTTCCGCGTCGTCGGCGAGGACGACGAACTCGACGACGTCGTCGAGGAAGTCCGCAGGGAGATGGAGGAGGTGGGCGTCGACACTGTCGAGGAAGGCGTCGTCGTCAAGGCCGACTCCGTGGGCTCGCTCGAAGCCCTGGGGAAGACGCTCGCCGAGGCCGAGATACCCGTGATGGCGGCGAGCGAAGGCGCGGTAAGCCGGCGCGACGTCGTCGAAGCCGAGACGGCGGAGAGCGGCATACACCGCGCGGTGCTCGCTTTCAACGTCGACGTACTCGACGACGCCCGCGAGTACGCCGACGAAGCCCTCGTCGAGGTGTTCGAGGGCGACGTCATCTACCGGATAGTCGAGGAGTACGAGGAGTGGCGGCGGGACGTCGAGGAGAAACGCACCGAACGCGTGCTCGAAGCCGTCAGCCTGCCGTGTCGGTTCCGGGTGCTCGAAGACCACGTCTTCCGTCAGAGCGACCCCGCGGTCGTAGGTGTCGAGGTCGAGATAGGCACGCTCCGCAACAACGTCGGCGTCGAACGCGAGGGCGACGCGGTCGGCGTCGTCAAAGGCATACAGAGCCAGGGCGACGACGTCGAGTCCGCGGAAGCCGGCGACCAGGTGAGCGTCGCCATAGACGGACCGACCGTCGGCCGCGACGTCCACGAAGGCGACGTGCTCTACACCGTCGTACCCGAGAAACACGCGCGCGTGCTCGACCAGGAGGTGCGCGACGACCTCGACCCCGAGATACAGAGAGCGCTCGACAGCTACCTCGACGTCAAACGCGGTCAGGATCCCTTCTGGGCGAAGTAGGCGCGTTCGGTCCGAAAGCGGTTTGTCGTTCGGCGGAATACGGTGGCTCGTGACCACGCGTAACATAGACTACGGCGTCTACGTCCGCCGGGGTTTCGGCCTCGGTGTAGCGCTCTTCGTGCTCGGCGCGCTCGGCGCCGTCGTAGCGCCGGTCTTCGTCGGCCCGTTGCCCGACTGGCTGTCGACGGCGTTCACGGACGTCGAGGCGGTGGGCCTCGTCGTCGCGTTCGCCTCGGTGTTCGTCTTCGGAATGATACTGCCTTTGACCGAGTGACCGCTCGCTACGCGCGGTAGACGACGTAGGCCGCGGCGACGCCGCCGACGACCACGACTATCCAGTAGCTCGTGAGACGGTAGAGCGCGGTGACTGCGAAAGCCTCCTGCGCCGACAGAGCCGTGGTTAGAGGTAGCACGACGACGAGGGTGCCCTCTATCGCGCCGAGTCCCCCGGGGAGGGGAGTGAAGCTCGTGACGACGGTCAAAGGGACGGCGAACGCGACGACGAGCAAAGGAACGTGCAGGCCCAAGGCTTCGGCGGAGAAGTAGAGCGGGAGCGCGAACAGTATCCAGCCGAGGTAGCCGAGCGCGAGCGCGACGGCGAGGACGACGGGCGACGACGCGATGCGTTCGAACGACTCGTTGAGTTCGTCGAGCCGGCGGGCTACGTCGTCGGAGTCGACGACGCCGAGCGCCGACTCCGCCTTGCGCGCGAGCCTCACGAGACGGAGCTCGATAGAACGCCGGCGTCTCCACGCGACCACGAGAGCGACGGGCATCGCCACGGCCAGAGCGACGAGTACGACGGCGGCGTTCTGGATTTCGTCGGGCAGACCTACGCGCACGACGAGGTAGGCCAGGCCGATGGCCGCGGCCGTGAAGAACGGGAGCAAGCGAAGGACGTCGGCCGTGAGCACGCTCGCGAGGCTCTCCTCGTACGACGCCTCGGTGTCGCGACTGAGGACGTACGCCACGAAGGGCTCGCCTCCCGCCTGACCCATCGGCGTCACGTAGTTGACGAACGAGGCGGCGTAGAACGTCACGAGGAGGTTGGAGTACCCGACTTCGACGTCTACGGCGTCGAGAGCGTAGCCCCACGTCGCCGCCCACACTGCCAGACAGCCGAGGGTGGATAGACAGGCCAGTCCAACTAGACCCGGGTGAGCGCGACCGAGTGTTTCGAGCGTCTCCTCCCAACCGAGGTATGCACCGAGGAGGTAGACCACGGACATCGCTACGGCGAACGCCGCGAGCAGCTTCAGGGTGCTGTCCCGGTCCAGTCCGTCGGACGGCTCTCCCCCCGTCATCCTACGGTCCCGTCGTGGCGGCGCGGGTGTGCGTCCCCGAAGTGGGACTGCGCTGCGCTCGCGCGACCGCGAGGTCGGAGGTGTCTCGACGGCGCGAAAGCGACGGTCCCTCTATCTTGGTTGGCGCGGGGTCGTCCGGCGACATCCCGGCCGAGGTGTCTCCGTCTCCGGCTCGTGTACCGGCCGATCTCGACATCTTTGGCTCGGATTCGTGGTTCTCTTTGTTAAGTCGAACGTTTCCAGGGCAGGCGGTATCGGCCGCGCGTGAAACGGAAAAACCTCGGAGTGAGCGGTTCGATGGGCTCGGGTGCCCCGCGGCCGATACGGTAAACTGTATGTCGGGGGACCGTGAAACCCCGCCATGGAGAACTCACACGAAGCCGAGGTCCAGGGCGTACCCCGTTGGTTCTACGGCTTGCTCGGCGGCGCCGCCTACGTACTCGTGGTGCAGGCGGTGGTCTACGTCTCGGGCTTCACGACCGAGGTGCTCTGGCTCTGGCCTCTCGGGCTGGCGGACGCCTGGGAGCACGGCAGCCTCACGTCGTTCCTCGGCAGCCCCGAGTGGTGGCTCGCGTTCCTCTACCCCGTCTCGGTGGCGTTCACGGGCTACGTCGCGGCTCACTCTTACGTCGCGAGACGCAACCCCCTTCCTTTCGGGCTGGCCGCCGTCTACGTCGTCGCGTTCGCGGCGTCGGAGCTAGTCCTCGGTCTCGAGCTAGGATTACTGTTCGTGCTCGTCGCGCCCGTGGTCGCCGCGCTCGCCTTCGCTCTCGGCCTCGAAAGCGTCAAACGACGGATGCCGGTCTGACCCACGTCAGAGTTCGCCGAGGTAGAGCAGCACTCCGGTCGCGTCCATCCTCACGGTCTCTCTCACGTGTCTGTCGCTCCAGTCGTCGGGGAACGCCCATTCGTCGGCTCGTTCCACGAGGGCTTCTACCGCTGCGTCCGCGTCACCTCGGTCGCGGAGAGTCGAACGCACTTGTTTCACCCAGTTCTGCAACGTGTTCTCGTACTCGTCGAGCGCTTCGTAGACGTCGTCGCGGACTCCGTAGTGCGTGTAGACGAGTCTTTCGGGCTCGAGGTCGCGGAACCTCCTGAGGCTGTCGACGTTGGCGTCGAGGTCGAAGTTCGGCGGCGGCGTGGTCTGCACCAGACGGCCGTCGAGGTACATGCCTGCTTCGTCGCCCGTGAACAGCGACCCCGACTCTGTGTCGAGCAACGCGACCTGGTGTGGAGCGTGGCCGGGTGCGTCGACGGCGCGTAGCTCTCGGTCGCCGAGGTCGACCTCGTCGCCGGGCTTTATCGCTCGCGCTCTCTCCGGGTCGACGGCTCGTGCGTCGCCGTATACGTCGGCGAGCTCTCCGACCGCGCGGTGGACGCTGTCGACGAGTCGTTCGGTCTCGTCGGGGTCCGTTAGGTACGGACTGCCTTGCTCGCGGACCACGAGTTCGGCGTCCGGGTACTCCTCCAAGAGGTATCCCGCGGCTCCCGCGTGGTCTAGGTGTACGTGGGTCACGACCACGTACCGGGGTTCGACGTCGAGCGCCGCGAGGGCTTCGACCACGCGGTCGCGCGTCGTCGAAAGACCGGTTTCGACCAACGCGGGCTCGCTGGCGTCGACGAGGTAGGCCGCAGTGTGTCTCTCGTGGCCGTAAGAACGCGTGTCGACGGCGTAGACGTCGTCGACCACCTCTCTTGGCTCGGTCATCAGGTGAGAGTCGACTCCGGCTCAGTTATTTCTGCTGGTCACCTGGAGCGTCGACGGAGACAAGACATAAAATGAAGCCTGTCTTTCTAGCACGCGAGATGCAAGCGAGGGCAGCCTGATGATAGAGATAGAGGACGTCCGACGTGCCGCCGACGTCGTCGAAGACGTCGTCGAACGCACTCCGCTACGTCGCAGCAGGAGGTTCAGCGACCTCGTCGACGCCGACGTCCACCTGAAGTACGAGAACTTCCAGCGCACGGGTTCGTTCAAGATACGCGGTGCGTACAACCGCGTGCAGGCGCTCTCGGACGACGAACGCGACCGCGGCGTGGTGACTGCGAGCGCGGGCAACCACGCCCAGGGCGTCGCGTACGCCGCCTCGGCCGCCGACGTCGACGCCAAGGTCGTGATGCCGCGCGACGCACCTATCTCGAAGGTCGACGCCACGAGCGGCTACGGCGGCGAAGTCGTGCTCCACGGCGTCGACTACGACGAAGCCTACGAACGCGCCAGGGAGATAGAGCGGGCCGAGGGACGCGTCTTCGTGCATCCGTTCGACGACCCGCTCGTCCAGGCGGGCCAGGGCACGCTGGGCCTCGAGGTAGTCGAAAGCCTCCCGGAAGTCGACGTCGTCGTCGTGGCCGTCGGAGGCGGCGGTCTCGCGGCGGGCGTCGCGACGGCGGTGAAGGCACACGACCCCGACGTCCGGGTCGTGGGCGTGCAGTCGGAGGGCGCCTCCCACCTCCAGCGGAGCCTGGAGGAAGGCGAGATACACGAGATAGACGGAGTCTCCACTATATCGGACGGCATCGCGACTCGTCGTGTAGCGGAGTCGACCTTCGAGGCCGTGAGGGAGCGCGTCGACGACGTAGTCGTGGTGTCGGACGACGAGACGGCGGACGCGATGCTCGGGCTTCTCGAGCGCCACAAGGTGGTGACGGAGGGCGCGGGAGCCGTGCCTCTCGCCGCCGTCTTGAACCGCGACCTGGGTCTCGATGGCGAGGACGTCGTCTGCGTGCTCGGCGGCGGCAACATCGACTCCAACGTGCTGAGCCAGGTCGTCAACCGCGGGTTGATAAACGCGGGTCGGTACCTGAAGTTCGAGACCGTGCTGAAGGACAAGCCGGGCGCGCTCGTCGAGATAGCTTCGTTGATTGCCGAGCAGGACGCCAACATATACGCGATCCATCACGAGCGGATGGCGAAGGACGTGACTTTGAACGCCGCCGAAGTCGAGTTCGAGCTGGAGACCCGCGGCAGGGAGCACTCGAACCGTATAGTGAGGGCTCTCGAGAACGAGGGCTACGACGTCGACGTCATAAGCTGAGCTTGCGTCCGTCGGTCGCTCGTCGCTCTACAGCGTCACGAGTTCTTCGAGGTCGGGTATGTCCTGTTCGTCGTCGAGTATCTGGCTCATCCTCTGCTGGTGTTTCTCCATCGTGTACTCGG
>JBKGYY010000021.1:0-16457 GCA_046545855.1 Halobacteriales archaeon
CCTCCAGACCACGCATACGGATTACCGCTCGTACCTAAGAAGTCCAGGTACAAACAGTTATGGATGGATTGTACCCCCGGCTGGATTTCCGTGGAGTTATCTTGTCGCGTGTGCTCCCTCAGTGTATGCGCGAGTGGTTCAGGGGGCGTACGGTTGTGAACGGCGTGGTCGGCGCCGTGGTAACGGTGCTCTTGCTGCCGTTGCCGGCGGTGCACTTCGTGGCTCCGTTGATAGGCGGAGTGGTCGCGTCGAACCTCCAGGACGGCGGCCGTCGGGCGGGGATGCGTGCAGCCTGGGTTCTTTCGGCGGTCGTCGTGGTTCCTTTGTTCGTGTTCTTCTTCGGTGTCCCGCCCGAGGCCCCGACGTCGTCTCCGGTGGGGGAGGACCCCCGTCTGGTCTACGTGCTCGTCGCCGGTGCGTCAGTCTGGATACTCGGTCTTTCGACGCTCGGCGGTTACCTCGGCGGGGACGTCGGCGGAGACGCGTCTTCCGGAGAAGCCAGTCCGGCGGACTAGCTTGAGAGCTTCTGGGTGTGGTGGGCCGAAAGCCTATTCTGTCGTCTCGTCGAGCGAAAAACACCAGGCTCCCGCGACGTAACGGGTGCGTCATACGTAAACGTATTAACCCGGGCGCACCTAGTTCGTGTTACCTGCATCATGAGCGAAGTCGAACTCGAGGTGGCGAAAGCCTACCCCAACGACAGCGGGCGAGGCATCGCACGCCTCGACCCCGACACCCTCCTCCATCTCAAGCTAAGCCCCGGAGACATAATAGAGATAGAGGGCGGTGAGAAGACCGCGGCGAAGGTCTGGCGCGCGGACCGCAAGGACTGGAACAACGACACAATCCGGATCGACGGCTTCACGCGTCAGAACGCCGACGTCTCGATAGGCGAGCGCGTTAGCGTGCGCAAAGCCGAGAAAGAGGACGCCGACGAAGTCGTGCTCGCGCCGCCGGAGGGCGCGAACGTCCAGTTCGGCAGCGACGCCAGCGGAATGGTGAAACGACAGGTTCTCAAGCGACCCGTCGTCGAAGGCGACGTCGTCCCCGTGATGTCGTCGACAAACCACCCGTTCATGCGGTCGCCCGGCCAGGCCATCCCGTTGATAGCCGTCGAGACGGAGCCGGACGGCACGGTGATGGTTACCGAGGACACCGAGGTCGTTCTCCGCGAGAAACCCGCGCACGGCATCGAGAGCCACACGAGCGGCGTCACCTACGAGGACATCGGCGGCCTCGAGGAGGAGATACAGCGGGTGCGGGAGATGGTCGAGCTACCGATGAAGCACCCGCAGATATTCCAGCGTCTCGGCATCGAGCCGCCGCGCGGCGTGCTTCTCAAGGGACCGCCGGGTACTGGCAAGACCCTGATGGCGAAGGCCGTCGCCAACGAGACGGGCGCGGACTTCTTCAGCATCGCGGGACCCGAGATAATCTCGAAGTACTACGGAGAGAGCGAGCAACAGCTACGCGACATCTTCGACGAAGCCCGCGAGGAAGCGCCTTCGATAATCTTCATCGACGAACTCGACAGCATCGCGCCGAAGCGCGAGGAGGTTACCGGCGAGGTCGAACGCCGCGTAGTCGCCCAGCTTCTCACGATGATGGACGGCCTCGAGGAACGCGGTCAGGTCGTGGTCATCGCGGCGACCAACCGGGTCGACAGCGTAGACCCCGCGCTCCGTCGGCCGGGTAGGTTCGACCGTGAGATAGAGATCGGCGTGCCGGACGTCGAGGACCGCAAGGAGATATTCAACATACACACCCGGGGTATGCCGCTCGCCGACGACGTCGACGTCGAACGCCTGGCGAACGAGACCCACGGCTTCGTCGGCGCGGACATCGCGGCGCTTTCGAAGGAAGGCGCGATGAAAGCCCTCCGGCGTTACCTGCCGGAGATAGACCTCGACAGCGACGACGTACCGCCGGAGATGATCGACCGCATGGTCGTCAACGAAGACGACTTCAGGGACGCACTCCGGGAGGTCGAACCCAGCGCTATGCGCGAGGTGCTCGTCGAGCTACCGCAGGTGACGTGGGACGAAGTCGGCGGCCTCAACGACGAACGTCAGGAGGTCGAGGAAGCCATAGAGTGGCCTCTCGTCAGCCCCGAGAAGTTCGACCGCATGGGTATCGAGAGCCCGAAAGGCGTGCTGCTCTACGGACCGCCTGGCACGGGCAAGACCCTGATGGCGAAGGCCGTCGCCAACGAGACGGGCGCGAACTTCATCTCGATACGCGGACCGCAGTTGCTGTCGAAGTGGGTTGGCGAGAGCGAGAAAGCTATCCGGCAGACGTTCCGCAAGGCACGTCAGGTCGCGCCCTGCGTCGTGTTCTTCGACGAACTCGACTCGCTCGCGCCGTCGCGTTCGAGCGGCAGCGACAGCCGCGTGAGCGAACGCGTCGTCAACCAGATGCTCACCGAGCTAGACGGACTCGAGGAACTCGAGGACGTCATGGTCGTCGGCGCCACCAACCGCCCGGACATGATAGACCCCGCGTTGCTCCGGTCGGGGCGTTTCGACCGCCTCGTGCTCCTGGGTTCACCGGACGAGGCCGGCCGCGAGGAGATACTCGAGATACACACGCGGGACATGCCTCTCGGAGAAGACGTAAACCTCCACGAGATAGCCGAGATAACCGAGGGCTACGTAGGCAGCGACCTCGAGACCATCGCGCGAGAGGCCGCGTTGATAGCTCTACGGGAGGACGACGACGCCGACGAGGTCACGATGCGTCACTTCCGCGAGGCTCTCGACAAGGTCAGGCCGACGATAACCGACGACATAGAGGAGTACTACGAGAACGTCCGCGAGGAGTTCGAGGGCGGCCGCGCGAAGATGCAGCAGGGTCGGCGGGAGAGCTACATAGGCTTCCAGTAAGCCGTGTCGCTCTTCGACCGCGCTCGCGAGCTAGGTTACGGCGGCGTCGACCCCGTCGTCGACGCGGCGGTCGAGCGCGGTGTGACGGCCAACCAGGTCACCGTGGCTTCGTTCTCGGCCGCCGTCGCCGCGGCCGCCTGTATCGGTTACGCAGAGCCCGCGTCGCTCGCTCTCGCCGTCGCTCTGCTCGTCGTCTCGGGTTCGCTCGACATGGTCGACGGCGAGGTGGCGCGGAGGACGGACACGGCGTCGAAACAAGGCGACCTGCTCGACCACGGTCTCGACAGATACGCCGACGCAGTGCTCGTGCTCGGCGTTGCGGCCGCCGTCGACGCGTGGTTGCTCGGCACTCTCGCGCTAGCCGGCGTCCTGCTGACGGCGTACGTCGGCACCCAGGCTCAGGCCGTCGGAGTCGGCCGGGTCTACCGCGGCGTCCTCACGCGGGCTTCTTTCTTCGGTCTGACCGGAGTCGGAGCGGCGCTCGCGGCATTCGAAGTGAAGCTGTTCGACCCGGAGGCGGTCGAAGTCGGGGCCGACGTCGCGGTGGCGTCTGAGCCGCTGGGCGCCGTGCTCGTCTACGTCGGCTTCGCGGGACTTCTGACGTCGCTCCAGCGCTCGTGGGTCGTCTGGAACCGGCTTCCGTCGGAGTGAGCAACACATAAGGCGTGGCTTCGCTTTGACATAGGGTATGAACGAAGGCGTGATGGACGAGGAAGGCGCACCAGCCGACGCGGAGTACGCGATACTCGGGTGCGGTAGCGTCGGAACCCTGGTTGCACGTCGACTGGTCGACGAAGGGCGCTCGGTAGTGATATTCGACATGGACGAAAGCAGGGTGGAGGCGCTTCGCGACCAGGACCTAAACGCCATCGAGAAGGACATCACGGACGACGACCTGCCTCGGCTGATATCCAGCACGCCGGTAGCGCTCGTGCTCACGAGCTACGTCGACGACAACGAGGTGGCTCTCCACAACCTGAAGGAGGAGAACCCCGACCAGTACGTAATCGTCCGCGCCACCGACCCGGTGAGCCACGACCACCTGGAGGCCGAGGGCGCGGACTACGTCATCAACCCGCCGCAGGTGATAGCCGAGAGCGCTCTCCGTGCGCTCGACACCGGCGAGCTAGAGCACCGAGCGCGTCAGCTCGTCGAGCTACTCGAGGGAGGAGAAGACGCCGCAGCCGTCGTCTACCGTAGCTTCGAACCGGACTCCATCGCTGCGGCGGCAGCGATACAGGCTATCGCGAGTCAGCGCGACGTCGACGCCGACGTAGTCTACTACGGCGACCACAGGCACTCGCGTGGAGACGCCTTCGCGAACATAATCGGCGTCGACGTTCGCGACGTCTCGACGGACGAGCTAGGGGACTACGACTCCGTCGTCGTCATAGGTCACGTCGACGTCGACGACGACCCGGGCTTCGACGTAGACGCCTGGATAGACCACGACGAGACGGACGCCGAGGTCGACGCACGTTACACTGACGTCGGAGCGAACGTCGGCAGCAACTCGACGACGTTGACGCGGTACGTACAGGAGGTCGGTATCGACGCGAGCGACAGCCGCGACGTCCTGACTGGCTTGCTTCACGGCATACGGACGAGGACCTCTTACTTCCGGAGGAACGCGACGCCGTCGGACCTCCGGGCGGCGGCGTACCTGTATCCTCTGGCGGACCACGACTTGCTCGAGGAGATAGAGTCGACGTCTGTGTCGCCTGAGGAGTTCGACGTTCTCGCGGAGTCGATCCGCCAGCGACGTATACTTAGCTCGAACCTCGTGTCGAACGTCGGCTTCATAAACGACATAGACGCTCTCGCGCGCGCTGCCGACCGCCTGCTGGGATTCGAGGGTATCTCCACCACCGTGGTGTTCGGCGTCGTCGACGACTCGATACACGTGGCCGCGAAGTCGAACGACGTCAGGGTAGACGTCGAAGGAGTGTTGAAGCAGGCGTTCGAGTGGGGTGAGGTCGTGGGTCACGCCGACGAAGCCATGGCGTCGGTGCCGTTGGGTCTGTTCGCGGAGGTGGACGACGGCGAAGACGAGCGCGAGACTTTGCTCGAACTCGTCGACGAGACGGTGGCGAACAAGGTGCTCAGGGCGTTGAACGTCGAGGACGAGTAAGCGGATTCAGCGCTTGGCGATAGAGGCTACGGGCCGGGAGAACGGGGACACCGAGGTGCTAGTTGGAAGTTCGGCCGTGGAGGTCGGACCCAGACTCTCAAGCGGCTTCTTCCTTGCGGGCTCGCAGGCGCTCGATTACGTCCTTGATGATGATTATGTCGCCGACTGCGCTGACCCACCGGTAGGGGATTATGACGCCCTTTCCTTCCTCTTGCTCGAAGAGCTCGCGGTTTGCGTCGCCGAGAGCGAGACCCGAGATGCGGCGTTCGTCGGTGTCGAGGCGGACGTCCTCGACGTGGCCGACGTAGACGCCGTTGTTCGAGTAGACGTCCCGGCCGATCAACCGGGTGATGTCGTCGTCCGTAGCCATCTTAGGCTACGATTGACCTTGGAGGTGTTAAAGCCATCGGTAGGGGGGTTCTCGCGACACCGGCGTGGATGCGAGAAAAAGTCCTCCGGTTCACTCCAAGGGTTCTTCCGTTCGGTTTAAAACCCGTCGAGACCTAAAGAAGGTCAATGCCCTCGAGCCTGTTCCTCGACCCTCTAGGACTCCTGGCTCTCGCTTCCGTCGTTCCGCTCGTCCTGCTCTACATCTTCCAGCCAGACCCCCGCACCGTAGAGGTGCCGACTCTCGGCTTCCTGCCGATACCCGACGAAGAAGGCGGCTCTCACCCCGTTATAGACCGCCTCCGCAGGAACAAGCTGCTGGCGATCCAGCTTACGGCGCTCGTCCTGCTGTCGCTCGCGGTCGCTTCGCCCTACGTCACCGTGAGCAGCGAGACGTACGCCGAGGAGACCGCGATAGTCCTCGACGCGAGCGCGAGCATGGCGGTCGGAGAAGGAGAAACCCGGTTAGACGCGGCGAGGAGCGCTGCAGCCGGCGAAGTAACCGACGACACCTCGGTGGTGGTCGACGCCGGCTCACCCAGTATAGAGGCTCGCGAAGCCACGGCCGACGAAGCCGGAGACGCCGTCGCAGGGGTCCGACAGACGCACTCTCGCGGCGACCTCGAGAGCGCCGTCAGCCAGGCCGAGTCTCTCGTCGGCGACTCCGGACGAGTCGTCGTGTACAGTGACTTCGCCGGAGACTCGGACTGGAGCCAGGTCGTCGAGGAAGCCAGGAGCCGGGGAGTAGCCGTCGAACTCGAACAGTTCGCCGACGGGGGCGACGAGAACGTCGGGATCGTCGACAAGTCGTTCGAAGAAGACCGGGTCACGGTGACGGTGCAGTCGTTCGCTACGTCGCTCCAAGACCGCGAGCTGAGCCTCGGTGACGAGAGCCACGAGTTCAGCATAAGGCCGGGTGAACGCAGGTCGTTCTCGTTCTCCGTCCCCGAGGAGGGCGGCGTCGCGAAGCTGTCGCCGGGAGACGACTTCGCCGTCGACGACGAAGCTTACGTCGCACGTTACTCCGACGGTGTCGACGCGCTCCTGGTGTCCAGCGAGGAGGACACCGCGGTCGAACGAGGCCTGGACTCGCTTCCGAACGTCGACCTGTCAGTCGACACGCCGCCGGTCGGCTCGGTTTCCGACGACGTCGACGTCGTCGTCTACGGAGAGGTGGACGCGAGCCGAGCCGTCAGCAGGACGGCTCGGAGCGCGCGAGACTTGACCGAGGAGGGCGGCGGAGCCATAGTCACGGCTCACGACGAACTGCCCGACGCGCAGGACACGCTCTCGGACGTCATGTTGGTGGACGTCGACGGATTCGTCGAGGGAGGCGAGGTTGAGGTCACCTCGAACCGCTCGTTAGTCGCCGACGTCGACCACGACTTCCCAGCCGCACCCGAGGTGCTCGATGCCAACGTGACAGCGGGAGACAGCCTGCTGGAGGCCGGCGACCAGCCGTTGTTAGTCGACGCCGAAGTCGGAGACGGACGTCTGGTCTACTACGGCTACGTCGAGGGCGCCACGGACTTCGACTCAAGTTACTTCTATCCGTTGTTCTGGCGTGACCTCGTCCACCACGCAGCGGGACGTCAACCGCTGCCCGCCGCGAACAAGCGGACGGGCGCGACAGTCGACGTAGGCGACCAGGCCGACGTGCCGTGGGGCTCGGACTCCGGCGACGTCGTGATGGACGAGATAGGTTTCTACGAGACGTCGAACGACGTCTACAGCGCTAGCCTGCTCGACCCCGGGGAGTCGGCGGTGGAGGCCTCTGACGTCGACGGCTCCCGGATGGCGGAGGCCGCCGAGAGGTCGCAGGAGACCAGGAACCCCTTCGACTTCACTCCGCTGATAATAGTGCTCGCTCTCGGCGTCATCGGCTCGGAGCTACTGTTGCTACGCAGGAGGGGTGACCTTTGATACCGCTCCTGTCGTTCTCGGATCCGCAGGCTTTGCTCCTTGTACCCGTGGCTGCGGCGGTGCTCTACTACGTCTTCTACGTCTCGTCGGACGCCCAGATGACGTCGCGCCGAAGGGCTGCGCTCTACGTCTCCCGGGTGCTAGTCGTCTCTCTGGTGCTGGTCGCGCTCGCAGGACCCTACGTCGTCGGACCCGTGTCTGTCGACGTCGGCGAGAGCGTACAGGTGCTCGTCGACGAGTCGGACAGCATGGACGTCGTCGAGGGGACAGCCGACGACGTCGTGGAGGGCCTCCGGGGCGAGGGGCTCGAGGTAGAGAGGACGACGGTTGCGTCGGATGAAGACTCCTCTGTAGGCGACGGAGTGCTCGCGAACCTCGAGCGAGACGACGACCTCTTGCTCGTGAGCGACGGCAGGGTGACGTCGGGAGCTAGTCTGTCGGAAGCCGCGGGGTCGGCGCGAGACGTCAACGCGCGTCTCCACTCGGTGTCGCTCGAGCCGTCGGAGCGCGAGGCGTACGTCGAAGTCAGAGGGCCGTCTAAGGTCGGCGCGGGCTCCGAAGCGCAGTTCGAGGTCGTCGTCGACGGAGTCTCCGTTCCCTCCGGCGAAGTCGAGGTCAGCGTCAACGGAGACGTCGTCGAGACCAGGTCCGTGGACTCGGCTGATTCTTTCGAGTTCTCGCACTCTTTCGCCGGGCGCGGCGACAACAGGGTGACGGCGCGCCTGGAGTCGGACGACCGGTACAGCGTCAACGACGACTACAGGAAGTCGGTCCGCGTCGTCGAGAGACCGCGTCTGCTCTACGTCTCGGAGTCCAACTACCCCTACTCAAGCCTGCTCGAGGAGGCGTTCGAGGTCGAACGCGCGAGCGAGGTTCCTTCGGACCTCGACGGATACTACGGCGTCGTGCTTCAGAACGAGCCGGCGGGCTCCGCCGGCGACCTGACTGAGCTCCAGGAGTACGTGCTCGACGGGAACGGCCTCGTCGTCGCCGGAGGTCCGAGCGCCTACGAGAACGGAGGTTACTCGTCGTCGCCGCTGGGAGGCATGCTGCCGGTTCGAGAGGGCTCGTCGGACCTCGAGTCAGACGTCGTTTTCCTGATGGACGTGTCGGGTAGCGTGACCTCGAAGGTGTCGCTCCAGAAGTCGCTGGCCGCGAGCGCTCTCGAGGGGGTTTCCGACGACTTCGAGGTCGGTGTCCTGTCGTTCGACCACGGTGTCTACCGCGAAATCGGTCTCACGTCGCTCGAAGACGACAGGGAGTCCGTGGAAAACGGTATCGCCGGAGTCCAGGCGATGGGGGGAAGCACTCGGGTGGACCACGGTATCCGGGGGGCTGCGGAGACGTTAGACGGCTCCGGCAACGTCGTTCTGTTCACGGACGGCTCGGTCGAACCTCATCACCGCGAGAAGACGCTCGAGACCGCGAGAGAGGTGGGCAGGGAGGGCGTGCGCGTCTTCGTCGTCGGCGTCGGTGACTCCCAGGAGGGCTTGCTCCGCCGGGTGGCGAGTGAGACGGGAGGCAGGTACTACCCGGGCTCCGAGGCCGACCGATTGAGCCTCGTCTTCGGTGACCAGGACGACGAGGACCGAGGTGGGCTGTCGGTGGCCGACTCGTCTCACTTCGTCACCCGCGGAGTCGAGATGACCGGCGAGGCGGGAACGACTCACGACGTCGTCACGCGGGGTTCCGCCGACTTGCTCGTGGTGTCGGGCGACGGCTCCCCCGTGGTATCGGGTTGGCGTTACGGCTCTGGTCGCGTCGTCTCGATCACCGGCCACCGGGGAGACGGAGTGCTCGGCGACCTGCTGGAGTCCCCGGACTCCGCAGTCGCCACGAGAGCCGCGACGTGGGCGGCCGGCGATCCGGAGCGCCTGGAGTCAGAGGTCTTCAGCGTGCCAGACGTTCACCGGGACGAGACCGAGGAGGTCACCTACCGAGGCGACTCACGTCCACGCGGCACGGGGCTCGACTGGACGCAGGTGTCGGACTCGGAGTACACGGCGTCTCTCAAGCCCGATGGCGCTGGCTTCGAGCGACTGGGGACGGCGGAGTACGCCGTCAACTACCCGAGGGAGTACGCTGGCTTCGGAGTCTCAGACGGCCTTCGGTCCGCGGTGGCGTCGACCGACGGCTCGATGTACGAGCCGGGCGACGTCGAGGCGATGGCCGAGGAGATACGCGACAGAGAAGAGGTGCAGAGGACCGACAGGAAGGACCGCGACTGGTTGTTCCTGTTGCTCGCGCTCGCGCTCTACCTCACGGAGGTATCGGTGCGTAGGCTCGAGGAGGTTTACGGCTACCGTCTAGCGGAGCTCGTGCCACAACCGATATACAGGTGGATCGACTAAGATGGAGGAAGACAGCTCGATGAACGACAACCAAGAGGGCGGCGGGGAAGCTGGACCGGGAGCCGCGGTAGGCTCGTCGCCCAAGGGAGACGACGGGGGAAGCGTATGAGCTACATAGGAGGCAACATAAACGTCGTGCTCGGGTTGCTAGTGGCCGTCTCCGTAGTCGGAACCGCGGGCGCGACGGTGTTCTACTACGACCAGGTCGACGCACGCGACGACACCGTCGACGACGTCCACGAGGAGCTACGGGACACCGAGAGCGAACTGGAGGACAGGGAGAACGAGCTACGGCGGACTGAGGACGAACTAGAGAACTACCAGACCGACTCGGAGGACATCGAACGTATCTCCGAAGAGCTGTCTCAGCTCGAGAGCGAGAAAGAAGAGCTAGAGGTCGAGCTGACGCAGACGGAGAACGAGCTAGACCGCAGGAACGAGGAGCTAGAGGAAGCCGAGGACGACAAAGACAGGCTTGAGGACGATGTCGAACAGCTGGAGGACCGGGAGGAGACGCTCGAGAGGAGTATAGAGAACATGGAGGACGAGATCGACAGGCTGGACGAGGAGTGGGATCAGGCCTGGCTGGATCTCCACGGTGACTACGCGGACGTCTACGACGAATGCGAGGAAGCCGAGGAGTGCGACGTGGACGGAGCCGGCATGTCACCCGACGACCACAGGAACGAGAAACCATGACGTCAGAGAGCATCGAGAGCTCGGACCTGCCCGACGAGATACAGAACGCCGTCCGCGAGATACGTCGCGAGGCGCTCAAGGCGTCTTCGATACACGCTCTCGTGGAGGGCGCGCTGGTCTTCGTAGCCGCGGTCGCAGTCTTCGCGCTCGCCGACTACACCCCGACGCTACTGTCCGTCGACGTCACGGTGCCCGCGGCCGCCGCAGTCGCCGTGGCGTTCGCCGCCGTCGACTTCTGGCTGCTCTACCGCAACCGCTCGGTCGAGACTTACGAGGACCTGAACCCCGGGGTCGCGGAGAAACTCAGGACGGCGCGCGACGTGTCGCGGCGCAGGGAGGACACGACGCCCGCGCGGGTTCTCTACAGCGAGGTTCTCGAGGACCTCAAGCAGACGTCGAGCCACGGCTTCGTCGACGCCAGGAGGATGGTCTTCGTCGTCGTCCTCGTGCTCTGCATCGGGACGACGGCGATAGCCGGCTCGGTCGCCGAGTTCGACTCGATAGATACCGCGAGGGACTACGTCCTGGGCTCCGACGACGGAGAAGGCGACGGAGTCGAGTCGGCTCCAGCGAGAGGTGACGCAGAGTACGGCGGCGTCCAGGACGCGGACCGCGAACCGGCGTCCAACGCGTCGGAGGACGTCGAGCTCGGCGACGACGAGATACGTCTGCTGTTGGGCGGCTCGTCCGGCGATGGCTCCGGCGACGGCGAAGGCGGCGGAGACGGAAACGGCTTTTACCCCGGCGGCGAAGACGTAGACGTGAGCCACGCGGCCGGCGGCCTCGTCTACTCCGACTCCGGGGAAGGCGAGCTAGACGACGAGGACGCCGCGATAGTCCGCAGGTACTACCTGCAGAGGTGAAAGATGTCAGACCAAGAGATAGACGCGCTCCAGGACAAGGTGACAGAGGTAGAAGACGAGGTAGCGAAGAAGATAGTCGGCCAGAGGGAGACGCTCCGCAACCTCCTCGTCTGCATGATGTGCGACGGCAACGCGCTCCTGGAGGGCAACCCGGGTCTCGCGAAGACGATGATGGTGCGCACCGTCGCCGACGTCACAGATCTGTCTTTCAGCAGGATACAGAGCACGCCCGACCTCATGCCGTCGGACGTCACGGGCACCGAGGTGATACGCGAGGTCGAAGGCGAGAAGGAGTTCGTGTTCGAGAGAGGGCCGGTGTTCGCCAACGTAGTGCTCGCGGACGAGATAAACCGCGCGACGCCGAAGACGCAGTCGGCGTTCCTCGAGGCGATGGAGGAAAGACAGGTGACGTCGGCGGGGGAGACGTACGACCTACCCGAACCGTTCTTCGTGCTCGCGACGCAGAACCCCATCGACCAGGAGGGCACGTACCCGCTGCCGGAAGCCCAGAGCGACCGGTTCATGATGAAGATAGTGTTCGACTACCCGTCTTTCGAGGAGGAGGACAAGATAGTGACTCGGTACACCCGGGACACCGAGGACTCTATTGAGCTCGACACCGTCTTGACGGCCGACGAGCTATCGCGTCTACAGCAGCACGTGCGCGACGTACCTATCGCCGACGACCTCCGGGAGAGAGCCGTGCGCATCGTGGAGTCGACGCGTGAGTCCGACGAAATCGAGTTCGGTGCGTCGCCGCGTGCCTCGATATCCCTCGTGCTCGCTGCGAAGGCGCTGTCGTTCCTCCGGGGTAACGCCCACGTAACCGAGCCGTCGATAGAGCGCATGGCCGTCCCCGTGATGCGTCATCGGATAATACTCGACTTCCACGCCGAGCGCGAGGGACTGACGCCGGACGAGGCCATCGAGAAACTCGTATGATTGAGTCCGACTTCCTCGAGGAACTCGACGTCTACGACTCCGAGATAAAGCGTAACGTCGCCTCGGTGTTCCGCGGCGAGAAGGAGACGTCGTACACGGGCGACGGCCTCGTGTTCAGCGACCACAGGAGCTACGTCCCCGGCGACGACACCCGGTTGATAGACTGGAACCTCTACGCCCGCACGGACGACTACTACGTCAAGCAGTTCGAGGAGGAACGCAACCTCACGGTACACGTTCTCCTGGACTCCAGCGGCTCGATGGACTACGGTGACGCGAGCAAGTTCGAGGTAGGGGCGAAGATAGGTCTGGGTTACGCTTACCTCTCTACGGCGGAGAACAACGACTTCAGGTTCTCGGTATACGGGGAAGGACTGCGAAGGCTCGACGACGGGAGTTCGTCGCGCGGCGGCGTACTCCGCGTGCTCGACGAGGTGAACGACGTCGAACCCGACGGCAAAGCCGACCTCGCGGACGCCATCGACTCGTACTCCGGCTACATAGAGTCGAAGTCGCTCGTCGTCGTCGTCAGCGACTTCGTCGGACCCGTGCGGTCGATGCGCGAGAGCCGACGCGGTGGTGCGCGCGTGGTGAGGGAAAGGGTCGACGTCGGAGGTGCTCTCGCATCGCTGTCGCAGAGCCACGTCGTCTTCGTCCAGGTTCTGTCGCCCGGCGAGCTTCAGCTAACGGCGTCGGGCGACACGGTTTTCCGCGCGGTGGAGACGGACGCCGAGTTCCGAACGTACGTCAGCCCGCGTCGCCGGAGGGTGTACGACGAACGTCTGCGGGAGCACGTCGACGACGTCGCCGCCTCCGTCGAGAGCGCGGGCGGGGATCACGTGCTCGTCGACACCGGCGAGGACTTCTTCGAGTCGTTCAGCAAGGCCTGGATAGGTACCTGAAGTAAGTGGGGCCGAACTCGCGTCTACGGAACCGAGCTACGGCTTTCTCGTCAGCCTCGTTTACTGTGCGGGTCCGCCGAGTCCTGCGCCGCCGAGCATCTGCTGGACCTCCTGCTGTAGGCCCTGGAAACGCTCTCGCGCGCGCTCTTCCTTGTTCTCCAGCGACTGCGACCGGACTTCGAGGGTCTCCTGTTCTTCCTCGAGGTCCGCGTTTACTTCGTCGTGCGCGGCTTCGACCATCACTCCACCTGCAGTCCGGTAGATCGAGGCGTCTTCGTCCGCTTCTTCGAGGGCGTCGAGCGCTCTCTCTATCTCGCTCAGCCGTTCCTGCGTCTGCTGTCTCTGGAGGTTAAGCTGCGTGAGCTGTTCCTGTAGCTCTTGCAGGTTCTGTAGCTTCTCCTGGGCTTCCGGCGGTAGCTCTGCGCTCATAGGTTGGCATGCAGTCGGGACGTTGAAAGCGGTTGTGGTTGAAGGGTGTCGTAGAAGGTACTCGGCCGGCTCGACGGCGAGTGGACTCGGTCCTCCGTCGATAGTTTGATAAACCGAGGTACTGAATGGTGGGTATGTTCGACACGGAGAGCCAGAAGCGCGATCTGAAGTACTCGCTGTGGTTCGCTCTGATCGTCATGATAGCGGGCGCGAGGTTCTACTGGCCGTCGGCCGAGATACTCGGCGTCTGGATATCGATAGCTCTCTCGGTTCCGTCGTTCTTCATCGCTTACTTCTTCATGCGCGGCGTCAGGCTGTTCGGCAGGGTGACCGGGCTGCGGAAGCCCGTAAACGAAAAGCGCCGCGAGATACGTCAGAGGATATCGAACCTCGTAGCCGAAGTCGAAGAGGACATGGAGCAGGACCGGGCGAGCGACTGACACAGAGCGCGCGGCTGGCACAACCTGTTGCACGGCACCCTGAAACGTTCTAATCCTATCTACGGCGTAGCACCGACTCGGCCACCTCTATGAGGCCTAGCGACGTGTTAAGCGCGGCGCGAGCGCTGACGACGTCGGGCGACCTAGAGACGACGTGCAGGCCGCCATCGTATCGAACCTCCGTCGACCCCCTGCCTTCTACCTCTCCCAGCTCGGGTTCGACGGCACGGTAGACGGCTTCGACGTGCTCGCCGTCTAGCCGCACGGTCGTTCGGACGTCTGCCGCCAAGTCGAGTCAGCGGACTTCGACTCGTTTGACGCCGCCGCCACGTTCCTTCAGGAAGATCCGGTGACCGCAGAAGGGGCACTTGATTCCGCGCGCGGACTCGATGTCCGTCTCCCTCTTGCAACGCGCGCACTTGTACGGCATCTACTCGTCCCCCGCTTCCCGTATGGCCCGGGTTACGGCCTCGCCTCCCGGCGTCGACGGCGTGTAAGCGCCTCCAGCGAACCGGTATCCGCATCGAGCGCACTCCCAGACGCCGGTGTCGGTCCTCGACACCGACGGGTTAGAGCACTCGGGGCAGTCGTGGTCGGCGTTCATCGCTTCCTCTACGTCGGCGACTCGTTTCCTGCCGACTCGGCCGTAACGAGCGCCGAACCTCCCTGCGCTCCTGGTGACGCGTCCGACCCTTCTTTCGTCTGTCATCGTACTGGAGTCAGAGAGACGCATCAATAAATCCACCGACAGACGTCGGCACGAGAGATTGAGAAGCGCTTATCCCCGGGTATTTCATCTCTTCAGGTATGGAAGGCCCGAAGCAACGTTTGGACGGCCTCGCCGAGTCGCTCGGGGGAAAGGTGCCGTACGTCTACCTCCTCGTCGTCACCCTCGTCTTCACCTACGTGACCATGGTACTCGGTTCGTACACTAGCTCGATAGGCGCGGGGCTATCGTGTCCCGACTGGCCGCAGTGCTACGGAGTCTGGTTCCCGTTCTCCAACCCAGAGGCGATGTACGACCACCCGGACTTCCCTGGTTACGCCGAAGCCTACACGTCGACCCAGATATTCGCCGAGTGGATACACCGCGGGGTGGCCGGAGTCACGGGCTTCCTCGTACTGGGTTCTGCGGCGGGAGCCTGGCTCGGACGGCGTAAACCCGCCGCAGTCAGGTACTCGACTCTCGCTGCACTCCTGCTTCTGCCGACGCAGGTGGTGCTAGGCGGCCTCACGGTGACGAGGAAGCTCGAGCCAGTGATAGTGACCTCGCACCTCGCCACCGCCACACTGATAATAGTCTGCGTGTCAGTTGCAACTACAGCTACGTACTACGAAGGATGAAGCAAGACAGAACTACTGCCTGGCTCGCCATAACGTTGCTCGCGACGTACGTGCTGATAGTCGTCGGAGCCACGGTTTCCCTTCGCGAGGTGGCGGAGGCGTGTGGCGGATGGCCGGCGTGCTCCGGGGGGTTCGCGCCTCCGGTCGACGACCCCCAGGCGTTGATAGGCTGGCTCCACCGTATGGCGGCGGCGGTAACCGGCTTGCTCGTCTTTGGAGCAGCCGTGAGGGTAAGGGGTGACGACGTCGGAAGACGCGTGCGTCTGGCGACGTACGGCGCGCTAGCGCTCTACCCGCTGCAGGTGGCTCTCGGTGCGTTCGCCGCGCTCGGCGCCGCGGAAACCCTCACGGCAGTCCACCTGGGTCTCGCTACGGTGATATTCGGATTGCTCGTGCTCGCGCTCGCCTGGAGGCTGTCGACGGACGAGATATCGATAGAACGAGGGAGGAAGACTGCGGTAGCCGAGGCCTCGGGAGCGGTCGACCCGGCCGGAGACGAAGCAGGAGACCCGGGAGACCTGAGAACGTCTGGAGGATGGCGTTCGACGGCGAGAGCCTACTTCTCGATGACCAAACCCCGTCTCATGTGGCTGCTCTGTCTCGTAGCGCTAGCGGGCGTCGGTCTCGCGGTAGCGACGACGGGCACGCGGACGTCGGCCGCCACGGTGGCGGCGACGCTTGCGGGAGGCTGCCTCGCGATAGGTTCGAGCGGCACTTTCAACCACGTGCTCGAACGCGACAGAGACCGCCGGATGGCACGTACGGACGACCGGCCGCTGGCGACCGACACCGTGCCCGTGTCACGAGCGCTGGCTTTCGGCGTCCTGCTCGGGATTGCGGCGCTCGCCGTGATGGCGGCCTACGTGAACCTCGTCGCGATGGCGTTGACCTTCGTGGCGATAGGCTTCTACAGCGTCGTCTACACCGTCGTACTCAAGCCGAACACGACGCAGAACGTCGTTATAGGCGGCGCCGTCGGCGCCCTCCCGGCCTTGATAGGCTGGTCGGCCGTCACGGGTTCGATAGGCGTTCCCGCGCTGATGCTCGGGCTCCTTATCTTCCTGTGGACGCCCGCGCACTTCTACAACCTCGCGCTCGTCTACCGCGAAGACTACGAGAGCGCGGGTTTCCCGATGCTCCCCGTCGTACACGGAGACGCCGTCA
>JBKGYY010000022.1:0-16210 GCA_046545855.1 Halobacteriales archaeon
GTGACTTCATCGAGCTACGGCTGGAGGAGATGGAGCGCGAGGAGATATTCCGGCTCAAGAAGATAAAGAACAAGAAAGAGGAAGAGGAGAAGGAGCAGGCCGAACGCGAGAAGATAGAGGCGCCGGCCGACGACTGACCTGGCTTCCTTCGGCTTTACCGTTGTCATCGCTCTATAACTCGCGCGCCTCCGTCCGACACCCGCGTTCGTTTCTCGAAGACGCCGTCGACTCCGACGGCCCACGCCGTCTCACCGAGCATCGCCATCGACGCCTTTCCGCCCGCCGAGCGCGCTTCGCCGACGGCGTCGACGACGCGTTTGGTCGGCAAGCCGCTTTCGAGCGCGAACTCCCAGGAGACGTCCGCCATGCGCTCGAAACCCGGGTCCTTCAGCAGTCCGTCGAGAGCGCTCTCGCCCGCGCGGTCGACGGCGTCCATCCTGTCGTCGTCGCCGAGGACGCTCGCTGTGTCGAGGCTTCCGTACGCCGTGTACTCGACAGCGGGCGAGCCGTGTTCGACGCTCCCGAACAGACCTAGCTCGGGCGCGCCGGGTTCGACGCGAGTGACGACTCCGCCGATGCTCTGAGGTACGACGTCGCCGAGACCCGTGCCGGCTTCGACCTCGGCGACGTGGGCCGCCGCGACGGCCTGGTCCCTGTCGAGCCCCAGGCTGAACTCGACGTTGGCGGCGAGAGCCGTCGCGAGCGTCGCGGCGCCGGACGCCCCGAAACCGCATCCCACGGGCACGGTGCTCGACACCTCGACGCGTGCTTCGACGTCCATCATGTCGAGCACGCGTTCGACGGGAGCTAGGTCGACCCGCCGGCCTTCGCTCCAGATCACGGTGTGTTTCGCCGGCTCTACGTCGACGGTGACGCCGTCTTCGACGGTGAAGCCCGCGCCCCGGGAGCCGGCTTCGAGCGGGTCGTCGTCGGGCACGGCGCTGAAGAACGCCGTCACGTGGCCGGGCGCGAACGCTCGCGTCAAGGCGAGAGACGCTGGCGGTCGCGCGGGAACAGCACTACCTCCCGGACGTTGTCGAGGTCGAGCATCGTCGTCAGAAGGCGTTCGAGACCGAGCCCCCAGCCTGCGTGTGGCGGCATTCCGTACCGGAACGCCGACAGGTAGAACTCGAACTCCTCGGGAGCGAGGCCCTGTTTCTCTATCTCTTCGGTCAGTCTGCCGACGCGGTGTTCGCGTTTGCCGCCGCTCATCAGCTCCATCTCCGGGTGCATCATGTCGAACGCCGCGGCGGTGTCGCCTTCCTTGTAGACGTAGAACGGCTTGACTTCCGCGGGCCAGTCGGTCACGAAGTAGTGTCCTCCGACGGAGTCGCCGAGAGCGTGCTCGGCCTCGGTCGACAGGTCGTCGCCCCAGACGAGAGGTTCCTCGATACCCGACTCGTTCGCGACCGCGATGGCTTCCTCGTACGTCAGGTAGTCGAACGGGGTCTCCGGCACCTCGACGTCCACGTCGAGCTCGGAGAGCTCGTCCTCGCATCTCTCGACGACGGCCTCGTACGCCGCCACCGTGACGTCCTGACATATCTCCATGGCTTCGTCTCCGTCGACGAAAGCCGACTCGAAGTCGATGGACGTCGCCTCGTTCAGGTGACGTGGAGTGTTGTGTTCTTCGGCGCGGAAGATCGGACCTATCTCGAAGACGCGTTCGAGACCCGTCGCCACCATCATCTGTTTGAAAAGCTGGGGAGACTGGTTCATGAACGCCTCGCGCTCGAAGTAAGATATCGGGAAGAGATCCGTGCCGCCTTCGGTCGCCGTCGCGACTATCTTCGGCGTGTTTATCTCCGTGCAGTCGAGCGAGTGGAACTCGTCGCGGAGGGCGTCGAGCACCGCGTCACGTATCTCGAATATCGCTTGCACGCGGGGTTTCCGGAGGTCCATGTAACGGTGGTCGAGACGCGTCGGAAGCTCGGCGTCGACCTTTCCCGTCGGGTCGAGCGGTAGCTCCGGCTCGGCTTCGTTGAGAACCTCTATCTCGCTCGGCAGTATCTCGACGCCCGTCGGGGCGCGTTCCTCTTCCTCGGCGACGCCGGATACCGAGACGACGGACTCCCTCGTGAGGTCTGTTCCCGTCTCGATGACGTCGTCTTCGACCTCGCCTTCCTTGAGCTTCACCTGGACGACACCGGTTCTGTCGCGCACGAGCAAGAACGCTATCCCACCGAGATCCCTTATCTCGTGAACCCAGCCTTTTACCACGACTTCGTCGCCTGGCTCCAGGCCGGCGGCGTAGCTTCTCATGCCCGTGTTTTGCCTCACTCGGACCTTGTTTCTTCCCATCTGACTTCGATCGACCGCGCGTGGGCGTCGAGTCCCTCGGCTCGCGCGAGCGTGGTCACGGCGTCCGACAGCTCGCGCAGGCCGTCTTCGGTTAGCTCTTGAACCGTGTACGCCCGGAGGAAGTCGTCGACGCTGAGGCCGCCGTACAGCCTCGCGAGCCCCGCTGTCGGCAGCACGTGGTTGGTGCCCGTGGAGTAGTCGCCGGCGGCGACGGGCGTGTAGTCACCCACGAACACCGAGCCCGCGGGCACTCGTTCGACTACGCCGTCGACGCGTTCGTCTTCGACGCAGACCGACAGGTGCTCGGGAGCGTACTCCGCCACGAACTCGACGCAGTCGTCGAACGAACCCACGAGCACGTCTATCGAGGCGTCCCGGACGACGTCACCTCGTTCGACTTCGTCGGCGAAGCCCTTTATCTCACTCTCGACCTCTTCTGCGACTTCGTCGCTCGTCGTGCAGACGACGACCGACGCGTCTGGGTCGTGCTCCGCCTGCGCGACGGCGTCGGCCGCCACGAACCGCGGGTTCGCCGTCCTGTCAGCGACGACGCCTAGCTCGCTGGGTCCCGCGGGGAACTCCGTCCGGCAGAGTCCCTCGGTCGCCACGGTTCGCTTCGCCGCGGCGACGTACCTGTTGCCGGGGCCGACGACGACGTCGACGGGGTCTATCGACTCCGTACCCCCTGCCATCGCTGCTATCGCCTGCGCTCCTCCGACACGGTACACCTCTTCGACGCCTGCTACCGCGAGCGCGGCGAGCGTGGCGTCGGGCGCCGGAGGAGGCGTGCACGCGACCACGCGTTCGACGCCGGCGACGTCGGCGGGCACCGCGGTCATCAACGCCGTCGAGGGATACGCGGCGCCGCCGCCTGGGACGTAGCATCCCGCGGACTCGAGAGGCGTGAAACGCCGTCCGACCTCGACTCCGCCGTCGCGTTCGGTCCAGCTATCCCTACGTTGTCTCTCGTGGAAGCCACGTATTCGGTCGCACGAGAGACGTACGGCGTCGAGGACGTCGTCGTCTACCGTGTCTACGGCGTCCTGTAGTTCGGACTCCGTGACCCGCAGTCGGTCGAGCGCCTGGCCGTCGAAACGCTCGGTGTACTCCTTCAGGGCTTCGTCGCCTCGCTCGAGGACTCCGTCTACTATCTCTCTCGCGGCGTCGCTGGCTTCGTCGACCGCAGGCGTCCTGTCGAGTATCTCCCGCCGGCGTCTCGCGCTCAGGCCGTCGAGCCTCTCCATCAGGAGTCTCCCTCCGACTGCCCGGGTTCTCCGACGGCTTCCGTCGGGAGCGCAGAGTAAACCGTGGAAGTCAGGCTGTCGGCGTCCTCCCAAGACGACTCCGTGACCTCGGCGGAGCCGACGACTTCGCCGAGCGTCGTCTCTCCGTCGGCCAGCTCGACGACGACGTCCCCGACCTCGTCGACGACTTCGTCGACGTCGACGGGGTAGTCGAGGTCCTCGAGCAAGCCTCCGACCTCGTTGAGCTTCAGCTCCATGTACGAACCAACTCACGAGCCACCCTTGAATCTGCCGCCCTCCCAAACTAAGTACGCGGCCTCCTACGGCCGCTATGGACGCCGTCTTGATCTACGACGCCGACTGCATCCCGTGTTCGACGGCGGCTCGCGTCGCAGGCCGGGGAGACGTGGGCGTTCTCGCCTGGCAGGAGACCGAGGCCCAGCGTTTCCTCGAGGCGCAGTACGGTGAACCGCGTCTCGCGCTCTACCTCGTGGCGCTCGACGTCGAGAGCGTCTACGTCGGCCGCGCCGCGGCAGAAGAGACGGCGCGTCGCATGGGTTCGTCTCGGTTCACTCGTTCGACTTTATCTCGGCTTTACCCGGGTCTCGTCGACGTGCTCGACCGACTCCAGGGGAGACGTACGTGGAGTCGCTCCGGGGTAGACGCCGTCGAACCCGGAGCCGAGGCCTACCTCGACGACCTCGCTCGTGCGGCAGAGCCGGCTTAGCGCGCGGCTTAGAGCTTGCCGGGGAGGTCTCCGTCGCTCCATAGGTCGAGGTCCGTGACCTCTGGGTCGTGGGCGCGTTCCACGCTTCCGGTGAACGACCGGAGGTAGACTTCGCCGGCGAACGCCGTCGCGCTCTCGAGGTGGCCGCCGACGGCGGAGCCGTCCTCCCGGGTCAACAGCACGTGAGTGTGCGCGAAACGCTCGCCGTCGAGCCACGTGACGTTGCCTACAGCCATAGCTACCTCGAACGGCTCGTCGAACTCCTTCGGCAGGTACTCCTTGGTCTCCTGGTCGTAGAACCAGATTACTGCGTCCGTGCACGCGCCCATTCCGTTGAACCACGCTAGCTCGGCGTCCACCTCTTCGGCGAAGCCCTCTATCTGCTCTCGCCAGTCCAAGCCGTTCTCGAGCCGATACAGGTACTCGGAGTCGACGTCTAGCTCGCGGTATCTGGCGTCTGTCTGGGGCATGTAAGACGCTCGGCAGCCCGCTGCAAAACAGCTTCGATGGCCGACGTCGGCTCGGTCGGTCCTCCGTCATCTGCGTCCGCCGCGGCTCCGCCGGGGCTTCGAAGCACCGAAGTACCGTCTAAGTATACCTAATCCCGGATGAAGGAAGCCACGCGGTTCGGCTTGATCTACCTGTCTTACTTCGCCGCGCTCAGCGGCTTCGGCACGTTCCGGAACGTCTACCTCGAGGACGTAGGAATGACGGGTTTCGAGATGGGTGTGCTCGGCGCCATCGTCACCGTCGTCGCCGTCGTCGCACAGCCAATCTGGGGCTTCATCACCGACCGGCGGGGGATACAGCGCGAGGTACTCTTGGTCTGCGGCTCGGTCACCGCGTTCGCCGTGCTCGTCTACCCCGCGGCGCCGTACTTCGACGCCGTGTTCGCAGTCCTCGTGCTCGGCACCGTGGTCTACGCCGCCTTCCACGCTCCTATCGCGCCGATCACGGACTCGCTCGTGCTGTCGACGTCCGTCTTCTACGGTCGGGCGCGCGCGTTCGGAAGCCTGGCTTTCGGCGGCGCGAGCCTCGTCTACGGCTACCTGATCGCGGGCTACGGAACCAGCTTGATCTTCTACGCCTACTCGCTCGGCATGATCGCTCTCGTGTCTGTCGCGTGGACGCTTCCGAGCCGAGATGACGGTGGCTTCGACGTCGTCGGACGCGAGGCAGTCGACCTCGTCCGCGACCGGGACTACGTCTTGCTCTTGCTCAGCGGCTTCCTCGTCGGAACGACTTTGCTGTCGGGAAACGACTTCTTCTCGGTCTACGTACGCGCGATAGGCGGCACCGACTTCACGACCGGTGTAGCGTGGTTCCTGCTGACGCTCGTAGAAGCCGCGGCGTTCGTGTACCTCCTCCGTTACGTCACGGGCAGCTATCGCTTGCTTCTCGCTCTAGGTGGCTACGCCTACGCAGTGAAGTACGCCGTCTACTACGCAGTAGACGACCCGCTCGTCGTCGTGGCCTCGCATCTCGTCACAGGTGTCTCGTTCGCGGCGTTCCATCTGTCGGCGGTGTCGCTCGCTAGCGCCATCGCCCCCGACTCGTTGAAGTCCACGGCTCAGACGGTGCTCTGGAGCGCGGTATTCGGTCTCGGCGCCGGAGTCGGCCACCTACTGGCGGGCGCCCTCCATGACTCCGTGGGCGTCCAGTCGATGTACCTCTACCTCGCGGTCATCGCCGCGCTCGGAGGCTCCGTAGCCCTGTTCCTTGACGCCGACGCAGGTAGACCCGAACGCGACGTGACGCCCGCTCGCTGAAACGAAACCCGAAGCCTAGATAGCCTGGCGTCTCCGAGATAGAGTATGGACTTCGACGTCGCGCTCGGCCGAAGGGAGTTCGCGTCCGCCGTCGCCGTCTACGTCTCGGGGTGCCTCGACTCGCCGGAAGAATCTCCCGCGAACGCCGAGATAGAGCCGGGGTCGACCGTCGAGCTAGATGGCCAAGCTTCGGGCTGGCTCGGCAGGTCGCCATCCGATATAGAGGGTGACCGCAACCCGACCTTGGTTCTCGAGGAGGGAGCCAGATACGTCTTCCGGTGGGTGAACGCCGATGGAGCACCTCACGACCTGCAGATACGAGGTGAAGACGACGAGGTCGTCGACGAACTCGTAAGCGAACGCGTGGAGACGCGCGGCGAGGGCGCCTCGCTGGAGTTCACGGCGTCGACGGAGATGGAGGAGTACGTCTGCAGCTTCCACAGGTCTTCGCAGAGCGGTCGACTCGTCGTCGAGTAGCGGCGTACCTAGTCAGGCCTTTTCGAGCCGATGGTAGAAGGGGAGCCCCGGTTCCGTCGACGTCGCCTGCCTGTCTGCCTCGAAAGCACTACGTGGCTCCGACGTGTACGTCGACGTGATGAGGGACACGGAGAAGGACGCCGTCGCCGTCGACGAAGGAGACGCCGACGGAGGGCGCTCGGAAGCCGGCGTGCAGCAGGTCGGCAAGCCCGACTACCACATGGAGGGGCACACGGCGTGTCAGACTTGCGGCTGGACGAAGAACGCCGTGCGCGGCGAAGGCAAGTGCTACAAGTACGTCTTCTACGGCATCGAGAGCCACCGGTGCGTTCAGATGACACCGGTGGTCACCTGCAACGAACGCTGTGTGTTCTGCTGGCGCGACCACACGGGACACGCGTGGGAGGTCGACGTCGACTGGCAGGACCCCGGGGAGGTCGTCGACGCGTCCATCGAGCTACAGAGGAAGCTCCTCGGTGGGTACAAGGGCAACCCCGACGTGCCGAGCGAGCGGTTCGAGAAGGCGATGGAGCCGCGCCACGTAGCTATATCGCTCGACGGCGAGCCGACGCTCTACCCCCATCTGCCCGAGTTAATCGAGGAGTACCACGACCGCGGTATGACGACGTTCCTCGTCTCCAACGGCACGAACCCCGGGATGATAGAGCGGTGCGAGCCCACCCAGACCTACGTGTCGGTCGACGCCCCGGACCCCGGGACGTTCGACGACGTGGTCCGCGCGCAGGAAGACGACGCCTGGGACCGGTTGATGGAGACGCTCGACGTGCTCGCGGAAAAGGACGGCCGCACGGTGCTACGGAACACCCTGATAGAAGGCTGGAACGACTTCGACGTCCAGGGTTACGCCGACTTGTTCGAGCGCGCGGACCCCGACTTCGTCGAGGTCAAAGGCTACATGCACGTCGGCCACTCGCGCTCTCGTCTCGACCGCGACGCAATGCCCGAGCACGACGACGTCGTCGAGTTCACGCGAAGGCTGGAGGAACACCTGCCTCACTCGGTCCTAAAGCAGGTGCCGCGTTCTAACGTCGCCTTGCTCGCTCACACCGAGGAAACCTGGGTGCCGAAGCTACGGAAGGACAGCGAGTTCTGGAGCGACGACACCGTGGGATGAACGTCTTCAGACGTCTCTCTCCGTGAACACCTGCGTCGCGGTCACGTAGAGCAGCAGGAACGCGAGCATGAGTATCGATGCGTCGACGAAGGCGTACTCCTCGTGCACGAGCACGTCGACTTCGCTGTAGTAGTGGCTGGGAGTCAGGTACCCGAGCCACTCGATGTCGGGGTCGAGGTTGGAGACGCCTTCGAAGAGCCAGAGGACGAACACGGTCGCGAGCGCCGTCACCTGAGCCGTCCTACTGCGCTCCAGCGTCACCGAGAGAACGAGCCCCAGGCCTATGCAGACGAGGAAGTAAGGCACGCTCAGAAGGTGGACCATGACGACGGCAACCGGCTGTATGGGTTCGTCGATCAACCGCGAACCCCCGTAGACCATGACAGCGACCGCTACGTTTAGGACGACGACCGACGTCACCATCGCCGCGGTCTTCTGCGCTAACACTGACTCGCGTGTCACGGGGCTCGCGAGCGTGAGATCCATCTTCCGGCTCTCGACGTCCAGGGTCACGGTTCCTGCGGCGGTGTATGCGAAGTAGATGCCTACCAGCAGCACCCAGAAGAACGAGTATAGTTCGGCTGCGACGAAGCCCTCGATTGTGTCGAGCGCCTCGATACCGAAGAACTCCATCATTCCCTCGGGGAAGGCGTCCAGGAGGTCGTCGTCGACGGCGTCTCCCGCGAAGTCGGGGTATATAGAGAAGTACAACGCAGAGAACACCGCGAACAATCCGACGAGCGCCGCCGTCGAAGGCATCAGCCGCCGGAGTTCGTTGCGGACGATAGCCGTCACGCTCTCCACCTCCCGGTTGCCAGTCGCGCCGCGGTCATACGTCCCTCCTCCGGAAGACGCTGGCGGCGACGGCGAACAGCAACAGAAACGCGAGCAACAGGGCGCTACCGTCGAGGTATGCGTACTCCTCTCGAAGCAGGATGTCGGATGGAGTGTAGTATCCGCTTGGGGTGAAGTCACCTAAGAACTCGTATCCGTCTTCCATGTCCGCGACGCCTTCGAGGAGCCAGAGAACGAAGACCAAGCCCAGTGCCCCGGCTTTCGCTCTCCCGGGACGGCTGACCGTCACCGACAGCACGAGCCCGATTCCCGCGCAAACGAGAAGGTAAGGAGTGCCGAGCAGGTGGAGCATCGCGACCCCGACTGGGTCTATGTGTTCGCCGACGGCAGCGCTGCCTACGGCGAGCGCGGCGGCGAAGCCCACGTTCAACGCCGTCAGCGGAACCCAGAGAGCCGCGGTCTTCTGCGCTAGCACGGACTCGCGTGTCACGGGGCTCGCGAGCGTGAGATCCATCTTCCGCGAACGGATGTCGTCCGAGATTGCCCCCGCGCCGACGTACGCGAAGTACATCCCGGCGAACAATATCCAGAGGAAAGAGTAAACGTATCCGCCGACGAAACCCTCTATCGAGTGTATCTCCTCTATGTCCATGAGTTCGAGCATGTAGTCGGGGTAGGCGTCCTGCAGTGTCTCGGCTTCCTCGGACATCGCGGGAAAGATACCGAGGAAAACCAGGAGAAGCAGTACGAGCACCGCGCTCAGCACGACGGCGCCTTTCTGCAGGTTGCGGGATTCGTTCAGGAGTATCGCTGTCATTTGTCGTCTCCGTCGCTGCCGTCGACGTCGTGGAGGTGCGTGTCGACGTCTCGTCCTTCGACCTCGTCGTCGGTGGACCCCTCGTAGTAGTGTCTGAAGATGGTCTCGAGCTGGGGGTTGCCGACGTGGACGTCGGTGGTCTCGAAGCCCACGAGGTGTTCGAGGAGGGTCTGGCTGTCGCCCGTGTACGTGAAGTGGACTGTGTCGTCGAGCACTTCGACGTCTATCATGTCATCGGTTACGAAGGCGTCTTCGTCCACCGGTTCGGCTAGCTGGACGCGTACCTCTTTGCCGCTTCGTTGCAGCAGGCTGTCTATCTCTTCGAGGGCGACGATGGCTCCGTCTCTGATTATCCCTACGCGGTCGCAGACCTGCTGAACCTCGCTGAGCACGTGGCTGGAGAAGAAAATGGTCTTCCCGCGGTCGCGTTCCGCCTCGAGGAACAGCCTCAGGCGGTCTTGTTTCAAGGGGTCGAGCCCCGACGTGGGTTCGTCCATGATTACGAAGTCGGGGTCGTGCATGAACGCCTGCACGATGCCGAGCATCCTCCGGTTGCCGCTCGAGTAGGCCTCTATCTTCCGGTCGAGCGGCGGCGTGAACAGTTCGAGGAGTTCGTCACGTCTCGAATCGCCGCGCAACCTGGCGAAGTAGTCGAGTACCTGTCTGCCGGTTAGGTGTTCATCGAAACCGAGGGTGTCGGGGAGGTAGCCGATGTCGTGTTTCCGTTGGGTGAGAGCGCGTCTGTCGCGTACGTCGGCACCAAGCACCTCTGCGGTGCCGCTGGACGGATGGATGAACCCGAGGAGCATCCGTATCGTCGTCGTCTTGCCTGCGCCGTTGGGTCCGAGGTAACCGAATATCTCTCCTTCGTCGACGCTGAAGCTGACCTCGTCGTTGGCCGTGACGTCTCCGTAGGTCTTCGTGAGGTCTCGGGTTTCGACTGCTGGCATACACGTCACCTCCTGTAGAGCCAGACGAACGACGCGGCGACGAGCAACGTCAGCACGAGGAATATCAGGACTTCGACTCCGACGAACGCTGTGCCGGCACCGGTTGCTTCGACGCCGACGTTCTGTCGACGCGTCGTCCGGACTCCGCCGGCTCCGTCGGTGAACTCGAACGTGACTCCTACGGGGTAGCGCCGGAGGGTCGTGTCTCGTTCGACCTCGACGTCGTAGCTGACCTCCGTCGACTCACCTGGTTCGAGGTTTCCGACGTAGGCATCCGTGTACTCCACATTTAGCGGTTCCTCGGCTTCGACGTTCGCGGTGAGGTTGGCTGCTGGTTCGTTCATCTGGTTCTCTACCTCGAAGGTGACCGTCGTGGTGTCGCCGACTTCTACGTTGTTGTCTTCGGCGTCGACGCGTAGTTCCGGCGTGTACTCGGCGACGGCTGCGCGAGTGGAGACCGGCGTCGCGGTGAACCTCCGGCCGTCGGCGGTGTACGTCGGCGTGAACTCCAGCGTCCTCGTCGTCGTGACTCCGCCGGGTGTCTCGGCCCGGAACGTTAGCTCGCGTGTCTCCCCGGGTTCGATGTCGCCGACTCCGAGACGTGTGTCGTTGACTTCGACGTCGGCGGCGTCGGAGTACACGAGCGACAGATCTCGGATCCGTCGTTCTCCGTCGTTGGTGACTTCGAGGGCTACGGTGCCGAAGCCTCCGCTACGTAAGTCGCTATCGGCGGTCTCCAGGTCCAATCTGGGTGCGCCGGCGGACGTGAACGACGCGCGGGTGCTGCCGCCGTCCCGCTGGACTCCGTCTTCGTCGCGGTACTCTGTCCCTGCGGTGAACGTGAACCTGTGGGATTCGATGTCTTCGTGCAGGCGTACGGGGAACCTCGCGGTCACCGTCTCTCCCTCTGCGACGTCTCCGAGTGACACCTCGGTGGCTTGGGCGCCGTCTTCGAAGGTCAGGGGCTGTCTCGACGTGATGGTGGCGACGGCGTCGTGGGCGTCGCGGTTGCCGGTGTTCCGGAACGTGACCTCCGCAGTCCCGCGTTCGCCGGGGGAGACGTCGACCTCGGTGTTCGTCTCACGGAATCTCGCGCCGTCTCGGACGACGACGGTGACGTGGGTTCTCTCGGTCGTGCTGAACTCGTGGTACGTCTCGCTTCCTCCCGCGCTCCGGGTTATCCGGCGTGTCCAGTCGTACTCGATCTCGAGCGGCACTCTGTACCTCCCTGGTTCGATGTCTTCGCTGAACTCCAGTCGGAACGAGATCGGTTCCGCTAGTCCGGGGGGCACGGTGCCCATGAGAACGGGGCCGCTGTCGAGCGCTACGTCGTCGTGCAGGTTTCGCTCTCTAACCGACGCTCTCGTGTTCCTGGCCGTCTGGACGCGTTGTTCTATGTCTGCGGGTCCGGCGCTGTATATCTCGCCGGCGTTGGACACTGCGACGTCGAGCGTCATGGACTCGCCGGGTATAACGCGGTTGTCCTGTGCGACGACTTCGAACGACGGAGACCCCCGTACTTCTACCTGGCTGGTGTCGTTCTGCGCCGCCGCCATCGAGGTCAGGACGGCGGCTGCGACTACGACTGCGGCTAACGTCACGAGCGCTGCCGCCACTCGAGCTTTCTGTCTGGACCGGATGTTTACACCGTCTGGTGTGACGTCCTCCTATATGTTTAATCGTGGGGGTGGCTATGGGCTTAGGTGTTCTTCGGTGTTTCCCGCAGGTGGCGGGTTTTATCTGTGTCTCAGTCCCCGCGAGTGGGGGTGTTGCTTTGTATCGGTCGACGGGCGGATTTAACTGTGTCTGAGTAGTTGGGAGGTGTTACTGCGTCTCAGTCGTCGGCTCGTCCTACGCGTACGTCCCTTAGGCGTTGGTCTCTTCGTTTGGCTACGATGGGTACGAAGGGTACCTCGCGCTGGAGTGCGTCCATTTCCTCCTGTATGCTTTCGCCGTCTACTTCGGCTTCGTCCTCTAGACGGCGTATGTTTCTGCCGCGGACGTCTGGGACTCCTGGGACGATTTCGTCGTCTGTCATCTTCTTTGCACACGTTATCCGTAGAGACGGCCCAGTATAAAGGTTTCTCATCATTTTACATGTTGAATACATACTGAATCCAACAAAATAAACGGACGGACGTCCAACAGAACTGGAAGCACGTCCAAAGAACGTCCGGAGCCGAGCCCAGGCTACCTCAGCGCCACCAGATCCGGGCCAGCGCCCACGAAGACATGGTCACCAACGGGAACCGGAGCACCAGGCGAACTAACAGTAACGTCCTCCACGAGGTCGTCGAGATCCACCTCCTGAACCACCGAACCGCTCCCGGCTTCGACGACGAGCAAGACACCCCCACGACGGGTGGCGAGCACGTGATCCCCGGCGACGGCGACACCGTCCCGAACCCAGTTGCCCGCGTCCACCGGCTCGTCCCACGACTCCTCGCCGTCTTCGGCGTCCAGACCGTAGAGCTCGCCGCCCGCCGAGCCGAAGTAGACCGAGCCACCCGCCACAGCGGGAGACGTCTCCAGACGGTCACCGACCTCGTAGCTCCACACCTCCTCGCCGTCGACGTCGACGCAGTAGAACCACCGGTCGTTAGAGCCGAAGTAAACCGAGCCGTCGACGACCGCCGGCGACGACTGAACGCTGCCATCAGTCTCGAACTCCCACTCGACCTCACCGGACTCGGCGTCGACGGCGTACAGCGAGCCGTCGTCAGAGCCGTAGTAGACGACTCCGTCGACCACCGCGGGCGTCGTCTCCACCGCGCCGCTGTCGGTAGCGAACCTCTCCATACCGCTGTACGCACCGAACGCGTGGAGGCCCTCGTCGCTGCCGACGTAGACCATGTCGTCGGCGAGCGTCGGAGCCGACCTACGCGTCGCACCCCGGACGTCGGCGTTCCACCTCTCCTCGCCGTTCGACACGTCGAACGCGTAAAGAACGTCGTCGCGGCCGACGGCGTACACGGTGCTTTCGGACACCGCGGGAGAAGCCCGTACCTCCTCGTCGTGCTCGTAGTTCCAGAGCACGTCCCCCGACGGCGCGTCTACGGCGTAGACCGTGCCGTCTCCGTCGTCGCCGTCGACGGCGAACACCGCCTCGCCTCCGACGACCACGCTCCTCGAGACGGGGAGCCTTAGCTCTGTCTGCCAGTCGACGTCGAGCGGGGTTTCGAGCGACGTCGAATCCGAGTAGCCGGTGTTCGCCTCGTCTTTCGAGTAAAGCGGCCACTCTTCGTCGGATATCGAGATGGCGGCTTCGAAAGGTTCCCCGACCGTGAACTCCTCGTCCCCACCGTCTTCATCGTCGTCACTGTCATTGTCACCGTCTCCTCCGTCGGTCTCGTTGCCGTCGTCCTGGTCCTCGCCGTCGAGACATCCCGAGAGCGCCGTCGAACCAGCGATCAACGCCAGCAGCCGTCTTCTAGAAGCTACCTCTTGCATGACCGTCGTAGAGCCAGGCGGACCTTATCTCTTTGGGCGTCTGCGTTCGAGCCGCCACGACTCCGCGTCCGTGGAACGCAGGTGGTATGACGTTCGAACGCGACGGCTCTCGTATGTCCGTGCGAGAGGAGTTCGACAGGTGGGCGCGCGAAGGCCGCGACCGCGGCATGGAGGAACGACACTGGCACACCGCGAAACACGCGCTCGCGAGGATGCCCGTCGAGCAAGGCGACTACGTAGTAGACCTCGGTACCGGCAGCGGCTACGCCCTCCGAGCCCTACGGGACCAGTACGACGTCGACCGGGCGGTGGGCGTGGACCGCTCGAGCGAGATGCTGGCGAACGCCCGTGGTTACACCGAGGACTCCCGCGTCGACTACGTCCAGGCCGACTTCGCGTCGCTTCCGTTCCCCAGCGGCTCGTTCGACCACGCTTGGTCGATGGAGGCGTTCTTCTACGCCAGCCGTCCGATCGAGGTTCTCCGTGAGGTTCGCCGGGTCCTCCGGTCGGGAGGGACCTTCTACTGCGCCGTCAACTTCTTCGAGGAGAGCGAGCACACTCACCGGTGGCAGGACGAACTCGACGTCGAGATGTTGCTGTGGAGCCGCGAGGACTACCGGGAGGCGTTCCGTCGAGCGGGCTTCTACGTCGCGGAACAGGACTGCGTTCCTGACAGGGACGTCGAGATACCGCCGTCGGAGGAGTTCCCGCTGGAGGAGTGGGACGACCGCGCGATAGGCGAGTGGGAGACGCGCGAGCAGATGGTCGACAGGTACCGGAGGTGGGGGACGTTGCTCACTGTCGGCGTTGCTCCGTAGCCGCTCCTCCCGGGAGGGTGTACTTGTAACACCCCTTTCTTTGGGGGTCTACCTTCGTGGCCTTCGGGCGCGTGATACGGTTGCGATGCAAACTCACCGGGTTTCGGCGGACGATGGAACGGCTCACTTGGACGACGTGGAAGCGTACGGCGTGCTCGACGCTCTCGCGGACTCCGACTGCAGGTCGGTGCTCGGGGCGCTTCGAGGGCGCTCCATGTCGGCGAACGAGGTGTCGGACGAGTGCGACATGCCTCTTTCGACGACTTACAGGAAGATAGAGGTGCTCTCGGACGCTGGCTTGATCGAAGAGAGGGTGCGGATCAGCACGTCCGGGAACCACGCGTCGGAGTACGTCGCCTCCGTCCGCGACGTCAGGGTAGAGGTAGGCGAGTCCGGTCGGCTAGAGGTAGAGGTATCGGGGCGTTAGTCGGTATCCGTCTGTATCCGTTGGCCGGTTAGGTTGTGTCTGGTGTTTTATGGTGTCTTTTCGTGGTTCGAGGTTTGCCCGTGTTCTAGGCGCGCGGAGTCTGGTTGCGTTCGACGAAGCCGCGTAGCTGGTTGGCGTCCATGGCTCCTACTGCTCGGTCGACGGCTTCTCCTCCTGCGAACACGAGGAGCGTGGGGACGCTCTGTACGCCGTAAGCCGCGGCGACGCGGGGGTTGGCGTCGATGTCTACCTTCGCGACGGTGGCGTCGACGCTCGCGGCGACCTGTTCGACGGCGGGTTCCATCATCTTGCAGGGTCCGCACCAGTCGGCGTAGAAGTCCACGAGCACCGTGTCTTCGTTCTGGACGAGCGACTGGAACTCTCTGGCGCCGTTCACGTGTACGGGTGTGTCGTTGTCAGCCATCGGTTGTTCGTTGGACGCGCGCGACTTTATAGTTTTGGGGAAGAGGCACAAGACCGCCTCGCGGTAACGACGCCCCGCCAACAGAGGACGCCCTCCAAACGTCTACCCGAAAAGATCACGTTGCCTGTTCGCGCCCGCCCGAACCACTCGTCCGACCTCCTGATGCGCGCACCACGTCGACCGAGTGCACGGGCGACGGCCGTCACCCTGGGGCTTTCCGGTCACCGTACTTCGATTCGAACTCGTGTATCAGCTGACCCATCGTGGCGTACCAGTCGTTCAGCGTCCTCTGCATCTCGTCGGTTACGACGGAGACGTCCGTGGGGTAGTAGACGTGGTAGTAGCCGCCCTTATCGTAGTTCACCTGGTCCTTCTGCACGAAGCCGGCGTTCATCAGCCGTTGTACCGAGCGGTAGACCGTAGAGCGCTCCCGGTCCACCTCCACGGCTATCTCGTCCACCTCGAGCGGTCTTTCGCTCTCCACCAAAGTCTCGTAACACCGCCTGTCTAGCCCGGTGAGGCCGTGGATGCACTCCAGGAGGCCCTCGCACCGCATGTCGCGGTTGAGGTAGTCGATCATTGACTCCGGCATCTCGTCGGCCCTTGTCTTCACGCACTCATAACTGTTTTGCAAGGAAAGCACAATCCTATACTACCCGGCGGCTTGACGCCACCCTGCTCGGTACCGGGACGAAGACCGTCTATCGTGTAACGCCACGGAACGTCCTGCGTCGAGACTGGAACGACTTCCCAGGGTCGCCCCGCGCCTCGAGCAACGCTCCAACGACGCCTTCAAACCAGCAAACGTGCGTCGCCGGGTTTTCAGCTCTGGTCTTCCGGTTTCTCATGCAACTACCTGGTTCTCGTTCGGTCGAC